>NZ_SMMD01000430.1 GCF_009711475.1 Fulvivirga aurantia | reverse complement strand
GTAAAGGCATGAATGCTATATGGTGTTAGCAGCTTTTACTAATGTTCAAAGTCAATTAGTTCGTAGGTATTTGAAGGACAATTCAACTCATACTGAACTTTATATCCTGTCATATCTAGAAGAACGATTTGCTTATCATTTTTTTTATAAGCCCAAATTACGATGCTGAGCTGATTTCTGATTATAGATATTGGCATAACTCTTAGCCAAATATCATTCGAATTCATTCTCCTTGATATCTTTTTGCTGTTCGAAACATCTGAAATTACGATATCTAAGTCATTAATCTGGTTTGGATAGTCATTAAACGATATAGCTTGAGAAGTTAGGTAGACCTTTGTTAGACTATAATCAGCTTTTATATCCGCTAGCACGGTATCGATGGCATGAAAGTAAAGGCCATTTTCATTAGGAGACATTGAGTTATATATCTGTCCGGAAACATGATTAGTTATTATTAAAAGGAGAGTTAGTATATGATATCTCACGTCCCTACGTATATAAATTGCTGCTAACGCCCGTATATGGTCGCGTGTGCGCCACACGGGCAATAAGATGCCAAAATAGTGAAATCTGCTGAGGCTACCAACAGTTGCGGATAACCACTGCGGTTCACAAGACACAGGAAACTGCGAACTGAAATAACTAGGAAACTACGATCTGTTCATAGCAGTAGATGAACGATCAAGCCGCACTTACAGCAGCTTAATCCTCAGTTCGCATATGCGCCATATACCATGTGTGTGCCTAGCATGGGCAACAGGTATCTAAGATACCAAATTATTCCAGAGGGTGTAAGTCCCTCGTGTGCGGGAGTCGTGTCCCGAAGCACTAGCAAGTCGCAAGGTGGTTTACCGTGAGGTTTACACTGAAGGAAGCGAGACTGCAAAGCCCGGTTCCAACGAACAGGAACTGGATACAGAGGCTGTATAGGTCGGATGAGGTAGCACATCATACTGACGTCCAAAGGGAGGGAAACCATCAAGTACCTATGCAGTAGATCCAGTGGATATTGGGGGAAGGAATATGCCCTTACCTGGGGAGATCTCGAACTGTACGAGTTACAGTTTGAGAAGTCAGCAGAGGCCATAGTACGGATCAGGAAACGAGCTGTCACCTCAAGGATAAAGACAGAGGACTCACGAGAGAAGAAAGGGCTGAACATTGAATTGCGTCCCAATTCGAATAGGAATTCGCCAGTTGGTGGATAGCCTATTCTTAAGCAGGACAAGGAAAGAATATGATAGAAAAAGTACTACAAGCCAAAAACCTTTATAAAGCTTATCACCGTGTGGTAAGAAATAAAGGGGCATCGGGCATAGACAGGATGGAGGTTTCGGAGCTAAAGTCATACATTGACAAGCACCATAATGACATCCTTATGTCTATACTGAACGGCAAGTACGTACCTACCGCTATCAGAGGGGTAGAGATACCCAAATCAAATGGTAAAGTCAGACTACTGGGCGTACCTACGGTAGTAGACAGGTGGCTTCAACAGGCCGTAAGCCAACAATTAGCAACCAGATTCGAGCTTGATTTCGAAGAAGAAAGCTATGGTTTCCGTCCACAGAAGAACCTCCACCAAGCAGTCAAACAATCTCTGAAAAACATCAACGATGGCTATCAGGATATTGTAGATATAGATTTGAGAGGATTTTTCGATGAAGTTCAACATTACAAACTACTGCAACTGATCTACAATAAGGTAAAATGCCGCACTACTTTATGGTTAATCCGCAAATGGCTTCGTGCACCTATCCGTATAAATGGAAGGCTGCACAAGCGTAGGAAAGGAGTACCACAGGGTAGCCCGCTTAGCCCATTGCTGTCCAATATATTGTTGGACACATTGGACAAGCATCTCAAAGCGAAAAGGTTAAAGTTTGTACGCTATGCTGATGATTTTAGTATTTATACCAAGACAAAAGCAGAGGCACGAAAGGTAGGTAACGAGGTATACCTGTTCTTGAAGAATAGGTTAGAGCTACCTATCAATCGTGAAAAGAGCGGAATCAGAAGGCCAAATAACTTCGAGCTTTTAGGTCATGGTTTTGTGCCGACCTATAAGAAGGGAGAAAAGGGTAAATACCAATTGATAGTGAAGAATGAAGGTTGGGTAAACCTAAAACGCAAATTGAAAGTGGCAACCAAGAAAACAATGCCTTACAGTTTTAAGGAGCGATTGCACAAACTTAAAGAAATATGGATGGGTTGGGTGCATATCTACCGGTTGGCAAGTATTCACCACAAGCTCAAACAACTCGATGAGTGGCTGCGGAATCGTCTTCGCTACTGTATCTGGCATGACTGGAAGAAACTGGAAAGAAAGCGCAAGAACCTTATCCGTTTAGGAGTGTCACAAGGCCAAGCCTATGCTTGGAGTAGAACCCGCATGGGCGGTTGGGCAGTAGCCCAAAGCCCCATATTAGTTACTACTATCACCTTATCACGCCTAAGAAGTAAAGGTTATGTAAGTACGATAGACTACTATTCGAAACTCAATCCTCAAATTCAATGAACCGCCAAGTACGAGACCCGTACGCTTGGTGGTGTGAGAGGCGCACCGTGGGCTAATGGCTCACGGCCGTCTACTCGATTAGGCACTTTTTATCATTCTTCAAATGAGTAACATTTTGAAACCTTTAATTTCAGGTAGAAATCATGATC
>NZ_SMMD01000607.1 GCF_009711475.1 Fulvivirga aurantia | reverse complement strand
AAATAGAAAAAAGCGTATAATTTTGCACTTCCTTTGAAAAAACAGAGACATAGTTTCTCACTTTTTTACAGAGGAAATGTTCACAAAATGATGATTACTGGGGGGATACCAAAGCGGCCAACTGGGACGGACTGTAAATCCGTTGTCTTATGACTTCGCAGGTTCGAATCCTGCTCCCCCCACTCTTTTAATTATGAAATTGGATGCGAAAAGTCAGACTTTTCAAGTTCAGTTTTATCAATTATAAGCGGGAGTAGCTCAGTTGGTAGAGCGACAGCCTTCCAAGCTGTAGGTCGCGGGTTCGAGCCTCGTCTCCCGCTCAGTTATAATGCTTGAGTTCTTGGTTCAAGGTTCTCAGTTCAGAGTTGTACTACAACTTCCATATACTTTGAGCACAGAACATTCAGCCGAGATAGCTCAGGGGTAGAGCGCTTCCTTGGTAAGGAAGAGGTCGGGGGTTCAATTCCCCTTCTTGGCTCAAAAGATTTTTGAGGTTGCAGAACCATGGGTTTTGTTACCTCTAAAACTATATCAGAGGGTAACTAATTAATAACGAAATATAATTTTAACTAAACTAGGGATTTTCAAATATGGCTAAAGAAAATTTTGACCGTTCAAAACCCCACTTGAATATTGGTACAATCGGTCACGTTGACCACGGAAAAACAACGTTAACAGCAGCTATTTCTAAAGTGCTTTCTGATAAAGGATTTGGTAGTGCAAGAGATTTCGCTTCTATTGATAATGCTCCTGAGGAGAAAGAAAGAGGTATTACAATTAATACTTCACACATTGAGTACGAAACAGCGGGAAGACACTACGCACACGTTGACTGTCCAGGTCACGCTGACTACGTAAAGAACATGGTAACTGGTGCTGCTCAAATGGACGGTGCTATCCTTGTTGTTGCTGCGACTGATGGTCCTATGCCACAAACAAGAGAGCACATTCTTTTGGCTCGTCAGGTAGGTGTTCCTGCTTTGGTTGTTTTCATGAACAAAGTGGATTTAGTAGATGATGCTGAGCTTTTAGAGCTTGTTGAGATGGAAGTAAGAGAGCTTCTTTCTGACTATGACTTTGATGGCGATAACATTCCTGTAATTCAGGGATCTGCACTTGGTGCACTTAACGGTGAAGCTGAGTGGGTTGCTAAGGTAGACGAATTAATGGCTGCAGTTGATGAGCACATTCCTCTTCCTGAGCGTCTTGTAGACAAAGATTTCTTGATGCCTGTTGAGGACGTATTCTCTATTACTGGTCGTGGTACTGTTGCTACTGGTAGAATCGAGAGAGGTGTTATCAACTCAGGTGATGCAGTAGATATCTTAGGTATGGGTGCAGAAAACCTTAAGTCTACAATCACTGGTGTTGAGATGTTTAGAAAAATATTAGACAGAGGTGAAGCTGGTGATAACGTAGGTCTTCTTCTTAGAGGTATTGAGAAAACTCAAATCAAAAGAGGAATGGTGATCGTTAAGCCTGGTTCTGTGACTCCTCACAGCAAATTCAAAGCTGAGGTTTACGTTCTTTCAAAAGAAGAAGGTGGTCGTCACACTCCATTCTTTAACAAATACAGACCTCAGTTCTATTTAAGAACAACTGACGTTACTGGTGAGATCATGCTTCCTGATGGAGTAGAAATGGTTATGCCTGGTGATAACGTTTCAATCGAGGTTTCATTGATCAACACTGTTGCAATGGAAAAAGGTCTTAGATTCGCTATCAGAGAAGGTGGTAGAACTGTAGGATCTGGTCAGGTAACTGAGATTATAGAGTAATATATATAGATTCTTACAAAGCGTTCCGAAATTATTCGGAACGCTTTTGTTTTCTTAAATAGTTTGCATTATCTTTGCAGACCATTTTGAGCTGTGGTGCACGGTAACAGCTTTAAAAATAGGGTAAAACAAGTTGGTATTGAGGGTCTTATCCGTGTTTAAAAAAAACAAACGGGTGTAGCTCAATTGGTAGAGTAGTGGTCTCCAAAACCATTGGCTGGGAGTTCGAGTCTCTCCACCCGTGCTAAAGTAAGTTGATGTGAGTTCAGCTTTGAGTTAAAAGTACTGAGTAGTGACGTTTGTTGCAACTCAAAAGTTATAAAATTAAGTCTATGAATAAGTTAAAGACATTTGTGCTTGAGTCATACGATGAGATGAAAAATAAAGTCTCATGGCCGAAATATGGTCAGCTCCAAAACAGCTCATTTTTAGTTTTGGTGGCTTCACTAATATTTGCGCTTTTCATAGGATTAATAGATTATGTATTCCAGTCTGGTATGGATTGGTTTTACGGAGAATTTTAAAACTTACTAATCTGAGTGATGAGTGAATTAAAATGGTACGTAGTTCGGGTAGTAAGTGGCCAAGAGAAGAAAGTTAAAACCTACCTGGAAACAGAAGTAGAAAGGGAGGGTTTGCAAGACTTTGTTCCTCAGGTTCTTATTCCTTCAGAGAAGGTGTATGAGATGAGGGGAGGAAAGAAAAGAGTAAGGGAAAGAAATTTCTTTCCTGGTTATGTATTAGTTTCTGCTGATTTAAGTAATGGCGAAGCTAATCACTTAGTAACAAGTATACCAGGTGTAATTGGTTTCTTGGGCAATAATGGTACAGGTTCTAGTAAAGAGCCGGTGGCATTAAGGCAAAATGAAGTGAATCGAATACTCGGAAGAGTGGATGAGCTTGATGAGTTTGAAGAGAAATTAGAAACACCATATATAGTAGGAGAGTCTGTAAAAGTTATGGATGGTCCTTTCAGTGGTTTCACTGGTACTGTAGAGGAGGTATTCGAAGAGCGTAAAAAGCTCAACGTTATGGTTAAGATATTCGGCAGGAATACTCCTGTAGAACTGAATTATATGCAAGTAGAAAAATTAGATTAAGATAATGGCTAAGGAAATTAGTGGATACTTGAAATTGCAGGTTAGAGGTGGCGCAGCGAACCCATCTCCTCCAGTGGGCCCCGCTTTAGGTAGTAAGGGACTTAACATCATGGATTTCTGCAAGCAGTTTAATGCAAGAACTCAAGATAAGCAAGGGCAGGTGTTACCTGTAGTGGTAACAATTTATTCTGATAAGTCTTTTGACTTTGTGATTAAAACTCCTCCTGCAGCAGTTATGATTCTTGAAGCTGCAAAGAAGAAAAAGGGTTCTGCAGAATCTAATAGAACAAAAGTTGGAAGTATAACCTGGGATCAGGTGCAGCATATTGCTGAAACAAAAATGCCTGACCTGAATGCCTTCAAAATTGAATCGGCTATGAAAATGGTGGCTGGTACTGCAAGAAGTATGGGTATTAGGGTTTCAGGTAAAGCTCCTTGGAGCAATTAATTTTTAAAGCAATGGGAAAATTAACAAAGAACCAAAAAGCAGCAGCAGAAAAAATCGAAAAAATGAAAGAGTATGCTCTTGAAGAAGCTTCAGTACTTCTTAAGGAGATTACTTATACTAAATTCGATGCTTCTGTAGACTTAGATATACGTTTAGGTGTTGATCCTAAAAAAGCTGACCAAATGGTAAGAGGTGTTGTTACACTTCCTCATGGTACAGGTAAGGATCTAAAAGTACTTGTACTTTGTACGCCAGACAAAGAGCAAGAAGCTAAGGACGCTGGTGCAGACTATGTAGGTTTAGACGAATACATAGCAAAAATAGAAAAAGGTTGGACAGACGTAGATGTAATCATCACTATGCCAACTGTAATGGCTAAAGTTGGTAGACTTGGTAGAGTATTAGGTCCAAGAGGTCTAATGCCTAATCCAAAATCTGGTACAGTAACTCTAGAAGTTGGAAAAGCTGTGCAAGATATTAAGTCTGGTAAAATCGACTTTAAAGTAGACAAGTTTGGAATCATACACGTAAGTGTCGGAAGAGCATCTTTCGAGCCTGAGAAAATCAGAGAGAATGTACGTGAAATGATGCAAACTGTAGCAAAATTGAAGCCTGCTTCCGCGAAGGGAACATATATTAAGAGTGTGAACCTCTCAAGTACAATGAGCCCTTCAATAAAAATAGATAAAAATTCAATTTCTGGAGTTTCATCGATATTACAACCATGACAAGGCAAGAAAAAGCAAATATTATAGATAACCTGACTGAGAAGTTTACCAAAAATTCAAACTTCTACATCGCAGATGCGTCAGGCCTATCTGTAGGACAGATAAACGCATTCAGAAAAATGTGTTTTGACAAGGGCGTTGAATATGGCGTCTTCAAAAACACACTTATCAAAAAGGCGTTAGAGAAAGCTGGAACAGATCACGAGCCGTTAAACGAGGCCTTAAAAGGTTTTTCAGGCGTGATATTTTCTGAAGAAGTTGCTAATCTACCTGCAAAGGTGATTACAGAATATAGAAAAAAACAAGGGAGTGAAAAACCCCTTTTAAAAGCTGCTTCCATAGATAGTGATGTCTTCCTTGGTGAAGAGCATCTAAAAATGCTAAGTGAGCTCAAATCTAAACAAGAGCTTATTGGCGATGTTATCGGTCTTCTTCAGTCACCTGCTAAGAACGTGGTTTCTGCTCTTCAGAGTGGTAAAAACAATCTAGCTGGTCTTGTGAAGGCATTGTCCGAAAGAGA
>NZ_SMMD01000709.1 GCF_009711475.1 Fulvivirga aurantia | reverse complement strand
GGTTTCTTGGAACACATAGACTTTTTGCCCCTTACCTGGGTGGTTTTTACAATGTGTTGATGAACATCTTTGAGTTTCTTGCTATAGGTGTATTAATCTCATGTGTATTTTTTCTCACGAGAAGAAATGTTGTACGCTTGAAAAGATTCCACGCAAGAGAGATGACTTCATGGCCAACGTTAGATGCAAACTTAATCTTGATCATCGAGATCGTTTTGATGCTAGCTATTCTTACAATGAATGCCTCTGACCAAATATTGCAGGGTAGAGATTATGCGGGTTATACAGAAACAGGCTCTTTATTCTTTAGCTCAATGCTCATTCCTTTATTTGAAGGTATGAGTTCTTCAGCTTTAGTAGTTGTAGAGCGTGGTGCCTGGTGGTTTCATATAGTGGGTATTTTAGCCTTTGCTATTTATGTTACTTACTCTAAGCACTTACATATTTTTCTTGCTTTCCCTAATACCTATTATTCGAACCTACAGCCGAAAGGTGAAATGAATAACATGGACACTGTGACCAACGAAGTAAAGATGATGCTAGGTGTGCAGACAGAGGCAGCAGCGGCTCCGCCAGAAGAAATTGGTCGGTTTGGCGCTAAAGATGTTAATGACTTGAGCTGGAAAAATATTATGAATGCCTATGCCTGTACTGAGTGTGGACGCTGTACCTCTGAGTGCCCGGCAAACATGACAGGAAAAAAATTATCTCCTAGAAAGATAATGATGGATACTCGAGATAGAGCTGAAGAGGTTGGTAAGAGCCTGTCAAGTGGTGGCAAAGGTTTGGAAGACGGTAAATCATTGTTGGGAGACTATACTACCAAAGAAGAAATAAACGCGTGCACCAGTTGCAATGCTTGTGTAGAGGCTTGTCCGGTAAACATTAACCCGCTGGAAATTATTTTGGAAATGCGTAGATATGTTGCGATGGAAGAGTCGGGCTCACCAGCATCTTGGAACAGCATGTTTCAAAACGTGGAGACCAATTTTGCTCCTTGGAAGTTTGCCCCAACGGATAGGTTTAACTGGGCCAACGATTTAAAAGAACAGAAATAAATTATTGCTGATTAATATAAACACTCAATTATTATGAGCGACAAAACATATAAAGTGCCAACAATGGCCGACATGACCTCACAAGGAGAGTCTCCGGAAGTTTTATTTTGGGTAGGTTGTGCTGGAAGTTTCGATGATAGATACAAGGCCGTAACACAAGCCTTTGTTAAAATTCTAAATAAAGTAGGGGTTTCTTTTGCCGTCTTGGGGCCGGAAGAAACCTGTACAGGTGACCCTGCTCGCAGAGCTGGAAATGAATTCTTGTTTCAGATGCAAGCCATGTCTAACATTCAGGTGCTTAACGGATACAACGTTAAAAAAATAGTGACGGCATGCCCGCATTGCTTTAACACCATAAAAAACGAATACCCTGCACTTGGTGGAAATTACGAAGTAATACATCACTCAGTATTTTTACAGCAGTTGATAAATGATGGTAAGGTAACGCTTAAAGGCGGAGGCGAATTTAAAGGCCGAAAAATTACATTTCACGATTCTTGTTATCTGGGTAGAGCAAATAATGTCTATGAAGCACCACGAAAAGTACTCGAGGCTTTAGATGCTGAGCTTGTTGAAATGAAGCGTTGCAAAACTAAAGGCTTATGTTGTGGAGCAGGTGGAGCTCAGATGTTTAAAGATGCCGAGCCTGGTGATAAAGAAGTTAATATTGAGCGCACGGAAGAAGCTTTAGAAACAAAAGCAGATACCATTGCTGTAGGCTGTCCTTTTTGTATGACTATGATGAGTGATGGTGTTAAAAACAAGGAGCGAGAAGCTGACGTGAAAGTAAAAGACCTTGCTGAGCTCATAGCTGAGGCTGAAGGGTTGTAACACAAGCTGTATGGTTGTTGAACAATAACACGGGTTTATTATTTTTAACCATGCGTTATTGGCTCATCAAACATTATTTAAAGCGAATTAAAAGATCCCCCAATTTGTCGGGCGCACATTTGTGGCTGGCAGTTTTTGGGGGTTTTTTGGTAATAGCCTTTCTTCTGTTGCTTACCAAAGGCCTTGGCATATACCTAGCCCCCTTATTTTCTGACCAAAACAAGCGTGCTATCGCTGTCGCCATCGGTTATTTGACTTCAGACCTTTTGCTGCGGTATATTTTAGCACCACGCAGTTTTGCAGAATATGCTTATTACACCTTGCCCATTTCGAAAACCAGCTATGCCTGGCAGTCTCTGTTTTTGGCACATGTCAATATTGTAAACCTGCTGGCACTCGGATTTTTTACGTTCTACTTGTCTGGAATTAATTTAGAAGGGGATTTTAAGGTCATTTATTTGACCGGTATTTTGGTTTTGGTATCAACTAATAATTTGTTGGTTCTCCTTCTGAAAAGATCCAAAATAGCAATTATCGTAGCAGTCACTTTTATAGGGTCAGCCATACTTCATTATAAATTCTACTTGGTTGACATAGTTTATAACCAGATAGTCGCCAATGGGATGAGTACTGCATTAGTAATATGGGCAGTGGCTGTAGTAGCTGCATTTATAGATGTATTTTATCATTACACAAGCGAGTCATACCAGGCCGATGGTAAACCATTGTTCAGAATGCCTCGTTTTGGCTTTAACCTAAAAGACCCGATTCTTTGGCAAGAAGTATTGTTAATTATAAGAAATAAGAGGCCACGCGGTCTGCTGATTAGCTACTTGATAATGCCGCCATACCTACTCTATACCCTTAGAAAAGGCCTAATGGTTGAAGAACCAAGTGCAGGAATACTGTTCTTTCTACTTTACTTTATCATAGGAGGCCTGGCCGTACAATATGGTTATTTAGGCTTATCATGGGAAAGCATGCACTTTGATGTGCTCATGACAAGAACCCGCTTGCGTGATATGCTGATTTCAAAATATAAGCTACTTACTTATTTAAATATAATAGCAGTATTTATAGCGCTACTTGTGTTAATTGCTATGCCTGCTGCTCTTTTTCCCATCATCGCAGTAGCTTTATTCCAAATTGGAATGGGTACTTACTTTGTGCTTTATATCATGGCTTATAACAACAAGAGGATAGATATTAATAAAACGAGTTTTTTTAACTATCAGGGTATATCGGCAGCACAGTTCATAAATCCACTTGTGTTATTATTCGCACCATGTCTGATTTTTTGGCTGATGAGCCTATTACTCGGAAGTACTGTTACATTTGCGATATTCGGTGCAATTGGGTTAGCAGGGCTTTTATATCGAAATAGATTATTTAGTAAAGTAAATAATCACTGGGTCAAATACCGATATCATTTAATTGAAAACTACCGAAGATCATGATATACGTCAGTGGATTGAAGAAACATTTTAAAGGTCAGCAAGCTGTAAATATTGAAAAACTGCAAATTGATAAAGGTGATATTATCGGAATTGTAGGAAATAATGGAGCGGGCAAAACTACGTTTTTTAGACTGTTACTAGATCTGTTACTACCTGATGGGGGAATATGTGAAATTAAAAATGAACCGGTGAAAGGCAATGAGGCCTGGAAAAAATTTACAGGCGCTTACTTAGATGAACGATTTTTGATACCGTATTTAACGCCCAACGAGTTTTGGAAGTTTGTGCTAAATGCTAAAGGAATCGAAGGAGATGATATTGAAAAATATATAAACTCTTACAAAAGTCTACTTACTGATGATTTGAAATCGAAAAAGTTTATAAGAGAGCTATCGGCTGGGAATAAAGCTAGGGTAGGTATTATCGCAGCTTTTCTAGGCAATCCCGAACTCATCATACTTGATGAACCATATGCCAATCTTGACCCAACGTCTCAAAATGTTCTTATAAACCTAATTAAAAATAAACCAGCCAAAACCACTGTGTTGGTCAGTAGTCATGACCTGAATCATATTCAAAAGATAAGCGATCAAATATTGTTGATGGAAAATGGAGCTGTGAAGAATATTCTTTCTAAATCAGAAAGTGACTTAAGTGATATACAGCAATATTTCGAATATAAGGAGGAGGTCTAGTTCCAATTTTCAACTGCTGACGCTCTCATCACCTCTTCATTTTCTTTCCACTCGGTAAGCACCTCTTCATTTGAGAATAAATAAAGCTTGCCATTTTGCATGTAATAAACCGATGGGTTTATTTCTGATGTAAACCCCTTACTCACTGCAAACGCACAATAACCGCCAAATTGAGGGGCATACTTGACAGGTTTACTTTTGAAGTGCTCCATGTTTTTTGCTGTAGCAAATCTCCAATCTGCACCTTGCCAATTATAAGAAAACTCAGGACTACCTTCAATGGCTTTATTTTGTTTGAAGTATGCTACAGGATCATATCCGTTTATTGCTACTTCACCAGTTTTGTAGATCGGCTGGTGTGCTCCCCAGCTTAGAGGTGATATGCTGTGGCTTTTGGCAAAATATATAACTATGATGAGCAGCACCACAAGTGTGCTCGGGATGACAATAAGGAGTTTTTTCTTCATGTCTCGGATATATTGTCAAACAATATAGTTAAAATTTAAGAAAAACTCCTGCTGAGTAACTCGGGTTGGCCAGGATTTGCTTTCCGTAAAACACCTTACCCATACTTAATGAAATACCTGCTTTTTTAGTAAAACTATAGATCAACTCTGGGCTGTAGGCTAAATATTCAACATTGTTGCTAAAAATGCCATTGGTTGTGTTTATTTCGCCATCACCATTGCCCAATGGCTTAATGCCGTATAAACGAAAAATACCTGTGAATTTACCAAGAGTATAACCAACCTCAGCGCCATAGCGAAATTCATCACTAAAACCATTGGTTCGGTTATTAAAACCGACCAGTGTACTGGCATACAGATTTACAGGATAAAAAGAATGACTTGCTTCAAATGTGAGCATCTGGTTGAACTCCCCATCTCCGGTTTGTAGCAGCTCGGTTCTCCCTCCAGACTCATTGCCGAAAGGTAGACCCAATGTAAGGCTGGCACTCAGCACTATTGGACGATCTTTAACGAGCGCATATTTCAAGGTAAGGTCTGTGTCCCCCACCGAGTTCAATTCATCACCTTTTTCTATTAGAGAGCCATCTGGTCGCTCCTGTTCATTCAGTGTGCTGCGACTAAAAAATGGAAAGTAAATGATACCTGTAAGTCTGTCAGTGAAGCCGTATTCCGCATAAATACTGGTGGTGTATACACCCGTAGTTCTTATCGAAATAATATCACCTGCAGGTGTATAGTATTGATCGGCCACAACCATCCACTGGTTCAACTTTAAGTAACCTTTTTTCTTTGGCTGAGGCCACCCTCCGCCTGCTAAACTTTGAAAAGCAAAAAGACTGAGGGTAATAAGTATTATTAATCGTCTCATAATAATTTTTAGTTTAGCTCCCCGGCACCAAACGGCACATTAAAAGGCTGACAATAGATAATTATAAAATTGTAGGTGTTGAGGTTTATATCATCGGGAACGGTATAGGTCTGAGCTCCGGTATTCGACTTGAGACTGCCGAGATCTACACCTCCTGCTACACTTTCGGCAGAGTTACTCAAATACACATGTAACCCGGGGCCGTTTGACGCTCTAAAATTAGAATCAAACCGTAATGTCAAGCTACTTTCTGACTCTTCTAAAAAAGCATCTCCTTCTACGGTGTAGTTATTTTTACCTTGAAACGTAGCCATTCTTGCGTTTTCGGCAATTGTTTCGGCACCGGCAGAGATCATCACGGAGTCTTTTAAGGCATTTACCATGGCAAAGATTAGCACCTCACCTTCTTGGTGGGCTCTTGCCAAACCATTTGCATCTATAGATATGATGGCATTGTCGGTTGAAGACCAGTCTACCATCACCTCATCTCTCTCCCCCATTTGATTGAAATAATCAGCCATAAATAAGACGGAGTCTCCCACTTGGATGCTCATAATGGCACTTGTAATTTGCAATTGCTCAGGTTGATTTAGCTCTTCAATTACATCAGTGCCAATGCAGGAAGAGTACAGCCAGGTAAGGTTTAATATCACTGCAAGTTTTAATATCAACTTC
>NZ_SMMD01000693.1 GCF_009711475.1 Fulvivirga aurantia | reverse complement strand
TCAACCGCATACCTGATTTTCTCAAAGTATTTACCTTTAATATCATCACAATAAGCAATTGCTTTTTCGCGGTTGTTTTCTATTTTATTTATGCGTTTTCTCTCTTCGATCATATTGTGTACTTCACGCTTGATGGTTGAGATGTGATCAGAAATTACCTGGATAGTGTTAAGCACCTCTCCGTTTTTAATTCCCAGATCTTTCAAACCTTGTGCATTTTTTATCAATTTGTTTTGATAAGCAATTGCTGTAGGTACAATATGATTTCTGGCCAAATCTCCCATCACCCTAGATTCAATCTGAATCTTCATGATGTAGCTTTCCCAGCGAATTTCATTTCTTGCCTCTAACTCAGTTTGGCTTAGAATATTATGTTTGCCAAATACCTCTAAAGACTCTTTATTGAGGTAAGCATCAAATGCTCTTGGCGAATCATTTATATTCGACAATCCTCTTTTTTCAGCTTCTTTCACCCATTCGTCAGAGTAACCATCTCCTTCAAATCTTATGGCTTTAGATTCTTTGATGTATTTTCTCAGGACACTTACAATGGCTAGTCTTTTCTCAGTGCCTTTTTTCATTTCCTTATTTACCGACTCGTGAAACTGTGTAAGCTGTTCGGCTACAATTGCATTGAGCACTGTCATAGGAGAAGCAGGGTTTTCATTTCCACCTACTGCTCTAAACTCAAACTTGTTACCGGTAAATGCGAATGGTGACGTTCTGTTTCTATCAGTATTATCAAGTATAATTTGTGGTATCTTATCAATACCTAACTTCATATACATGTTATCGCCTTTCTCAACTTTCACATTACCTCTTTTCTCTAACTCATCGAGTACGTGATTAAGCTGTGAACCGATAAATACAGACATAATAGCCGGAGGCGCTTCATTAGCTCCCAACCTGTGATCGTTGCCTGCAGACGCAATGCTAGCTCTCAAAAGATCTGCATATACGTGAACGGCTTTGATTGTATTTACGAAGAATGTTAAGAACAACAAGTTCTCTTTAGCACTGTTACTTGGCTGAAAAAGATTCACCCCGGTATTGGTGATCAAAGACCAGTTATTGTGCTTACCAGTACCATTTAGGCCCGCAAAAGGCTTCTCATGGAAAAGAACCTTTAAGTTGTGCCTCTCAGCTACTTTAGACATGGTGTCCATAAGTAGTGAGTTATGATCTGTGGCTACGTTTATGTCTTCAAAAACAGGTGCTACTTCAAACTGGCTTGGAGCAACCTCATTATGTCTCGTACTTACAGGTATGCCTAATTTGAGCGCTTCCTTCTCAAAATCCTTCATATAATCATATATACGAGGAGGAATTGAGCCGAAATAGTGATCATCCAACTGCTGCCCTCTGGCCGGGTTATGACCAAAAACAGTACGACCAGCCATGACTAAATCCGGACGGCTAGCGTATAATGCCTTATCGATCACAAAATACTCTTGCTCGATACCAAGCGATGCTTTTACTCTTGTTACTTTTTTATCGAATAATTGACAAACCTTTGTTGCTGCCTCATCTACAGCTTCTACCGCCTTTAGCAAAGGCGCTTTATTGTCTAACGCTTCGCCAGTGTAAGAAACAAAAATGGTTGGAATACACAAGGTAACACCATACACGAACATAGGAGAACTAGGATCCCAGGCAGTATAACCTCTGGCTTCAAAAGTACTTCTTATTCCACCACTTGGAAATGAAGAGGCATCAGGCTCTTGTTGTACTAAGGCACTACCTTTAAAGTTTTCGAGGCCAGTAAGATAATCGAAAAATGTATCGTGCTTTTCTGCTGTCGCCCCAGTCAATGGCTGAAACCAATGCGTGTAATGTGTAGCTCCTTTGTCAATCGCCCACGATTTTGCAGCCGATGCTACCGCATCTGCAGTGTCCGGGTCTACTTTCGTTCCGTTGTCTATTGCATTTTTTACCTTTTTATAATAGCCAGGAGCCAATAATCCTCTCATCTGAGGAAGTCCGAATACATCCTTTCCAAAATACTCTGAAATTTTTCCGGGAGATTCAACCTTGATCCTTGACCTGTTGTTTGCTCTCTCTAATGCTTTAAATCTTAATAGTGCCATGTATGGGTTTAATTTTCTATAAAAGACGCTTCGAATATACCACTTTAAAACAAGATAGGGTATTTTTTTTACCTACATTTTTATTATTTCATCAATTTTTCAGTCCCTTGGGGTAAAATTTAAGTCTAACAATAAAAACTAAGTGATATTATCTCTTTTTATCTGGTTTAATAGCCCAACGTATACCTTTAGGTTTTGTTAAAAAAAAAGAGGTCTCTCTCGAGACCCCTTCTTCATTCAACCGCTAACCCAATCACCTTATACCTTCTCCTCTTCCTCTTTCAACATTGGGTAATCGGTATATCCTTCTGCACCAGGCATATATAAGGTACTTGCGTCCATTTCATTCATTGGCGCATCCTCTTTCATACGTGTCACCAAATCAGGGTTACTAATAAATGGTCGACCAAAGGCTATAAGATGTGCATCTCCACTTTCTAAGTGATTTTCAGCCATGCTTTTGTCGTATCCTCCATTTAAAATGGTAGTGCCCTTAAATTTATCCCTTATGGTATTTTTTAATTCCATGGGTACTGCTGGTGCGCCAGTACTTGAGTGATCTACCAGATGAACATAAGCTATACCTTGCTTGCCAAGGTTTTCAGCTATGTAGGCGTATGTTTGGTCAACAGAATCGTATGCCGGCATATGGTTAAAAGGACTATGGGGTGACAACCTCACACCTACTTTGTCTTTACCAATAGCTGCTGCGACTTCCTCACTTACCTCAAGCAAGAATCTACTTCTATTTTCAATGCTACCTCCATATTCATTATTTAATTCATTGAGCTCCGCATTAATGAACTGTTCAATGAGATAACCATTAGCGGCATGAATCTCAACGCCATCAAAACCAGCCATTATCGCATTTTTAGCTCCACGCACAAATTCATCTTTTGCCTGCTTGATATCTTCGATAGTCATCAATTTAGGAGCAGTATGCGGCTGTGGACCTTCCTCATCGGTATACATCTCGCCTTCTAACACTTGCGTAGTAGGTGCGACAACCTTTCCACCGTTTCCGAGATTGATCTCATGCGCAACACGACCTACATGCATTATTTGCATAAAAACTTTAGAACCCGCTTCATGAATGGCATCCGTAATCTTCTTCCAACCATTAATTTGCTCTTGTGTAAAAACACCCGGAATACGAGGATAACCCAAACCATTGGCCGAAGGAGAAGTGCCTTCTGTAATAATCAATCCTGCTTCTGACCGCTGTCTGTAATACTCAGCCATTAAGTCGTTGGGAATATTATTTATTGCTCTACTTCTTGTCAGCGGTGCCATGACCACTCTATTTTTTAGCTCCAAAGATTTTAACTCAAAACTTTGAAACAACTTAGAATTACTCATTTTCTTTTATTTAATGTTTAAACAACGAATGTTCGAAAGAATAACGGTCTGAGTGCTATTATTGTTTCAATGTTTAAACATTATTTTTATGAAAAAGTCGGCCAGCCGCTACTTTAAGGTATGAGTTAGGGCCAGATTGATGATATGAAAAGAGGCAAAACTTGTAATATCGGGGAACTGCTGATACCAGTACATATAACCGGCATCTATACTAATTCGGTCAGACTGTTTCAATTTGAATCCTGCATAAAATCTATTTTGATCGAATATATTAGTTATCTCAGGATCCGCTCCTTGCACCATGAGCTCATTACTTATAACCGCCTTTAGTCTTTCACTTTTCCCAAGTGCTCTTTGAAGCATTAATCTATACCTGACCCTTACTTGAAAGAAATAACCATCGACAAGTTCGTTTCCTTCAGTTTCTCTAAACCACCGCTCCTCGACCATAAGTCTATGACCTACAGACCACTCTCCTATGTCATTGGTAATTCCAATCTCCTGGAAAGGCCTTAATTCCGGCCTAACCAAATCAACCTCCCCCCTGCTTACAGGAAGTGCTTGTCTGAAATAAATAAAACCTCCTCCTAGCACAATATTAGAGTCGAAGCGCTTGGTTACTTTTGGCCCTCCTAATAATTGATGCTGACGATCGGGAAAGGCATATCTCCGAGACTGAACCATAAAGCCTAAGCTCAGCCCGTTATTTAAAGGCTTGGTTAGAGAATATGTGACCCATATGAAATTATCTCTTTGAACATCTCTTTGCGCAATACTCTGAGAGAAACTGAACAAGAACAGACCAAAAAATGCGAGTTTCAACAATTTACTTTTGTGCATGCAACTGGTGATGGCTATTGGTCACTATTTTTTTTCTGACGCTCCTGCGCCCTCATATCTTCCTCAAACTCATCTTCATCACCATATTGATCTTCGTATAAGGCATCAAGTTTTTTGGAATACTCTTTATTGTAACTCAACCAGCCCAGGATAGCACTGTAGTATACATTGGCCATTTCTTTTACTCTACTACTGGTCGTGATACCATCTATAGTAAAGTCTTTTTTACCTAAAAGTGGTATTTCATCGAAGTTGTCCTGATAAAGTGCTTCAGCATAAGCAATTGGCCCTTCAACCACTCTTGTAAGGTAGAGGTTTCTATGGTAGACACCATCAGACAAGTCACTTTTAATTGAGTATTGAGTAGTAAAACCAAAGTTATTTTCAACAGGAAGCGCTTGTACGCCCAGCTGGTCGTTCAAGGCCTTAATTATATCTCTGGCAAAAATATCTGACTCTTCAAGGTCATAAGAGACCAGGAGTCTTAGTAGCTCAAATCGCTGATCGGTCTGATCTTTCCCATCTACCTCAAACCCTAAAAAGGCACCTGGGATAAATACCATGCTGTAGTTTTCGTTTACTGGCGGCAAATATTTATCATCATACCTTCTACTTCCTTCACTCGCATTCAGGTGTAAAACAAGCGTGATGTCTGGTTTGTATTCGTTTATTCTTTCTGCCCGCTTAACAAAGTCAAGGTTTCTGAAAACATCATGGAACATTATAAAGTCAGGAGCCTCACCAGACATTAGGTAGTTAAACTTCTCCCTGTTGTACCAGTCGTTTTTATAACCATACAAGATGTCTTTCTCATAATCAGTCTTCTTCCATTCTTCAAAGTTCATGTCAAATGCACTCTTACCATATTCATGAGTAAGCATCACATCTGCGCCTTTATCTTCCAACATATCTTCTAATACCAGAGCAGTAGTATATGCCAAATTAGCCTCAAAAAATGAGATGTCTTCTTTCTGATTGTAGTAAGAACCTTCAACCTTTACATAACGCTTTTCCAGCTCAGCCTGCTCAAAGTTTGAGGCCATATGACCAGGATCAAGCGCCACTTTCAGCCCACGGAGCTCACTCACAGGATATCTGGCCGGGTCTACATGCGTATTGTTAATTCCGTAGAAGTAATGCTCACCTTTTCTTTCTAAAATATCGATGATTTCCTCATCAGTTTTTGTTTCAAGTAATTGTACGAAATGGGGCATCTCACGCCAATAGAGCACAAATTGAGGTCTTTCGATTTTTTGGTTGGTAGAGTATACGTAAACTCCACGCTCATTAATCACTACGTTATCCATACATTGCTCTTCCTTGCAGAGAAACTTGAGGTTACGCTCTACTCTATCTTTGTAAAATTGTTTTACAGGTATGGGCTCTATATTTTGGCCAAAAGAGAAAGTAGGTAGGCTAAAAAGGGCAATTGCAATGAGGTTATATAACGTCTTTTT
>NZ_SMMD01000316.1 GCF_009711475.1 Fulvivirga aurantia | reverse complement strand
GACTACTTGCAAATTGCACTAAAACTAATTGTTGGCCTTAGCATCTTAAATGTGTGGCTTCTCAACTTTGGAAAATCAACACGATGGAGGGGTAAGGATGCCAATAATATGAAGGAAGAGTTTGCGGCTTATGGATTATCAGAAACTTTTATGAAAGTAATTGGTACACTTAAAGTTTTACTCGCCATAGCGTTAATTGCTTCAATCTGGTATCTCCCTGTAGAGATATACGCGGCTGGTGGTATTGCTGTATTAATGTTAGGTGCAGTGGCTATGCATATCAAAGTGAGTGATCCGATTATGAAATCTCTTCCTGCGGCTACATTCCTGATTTTATCGGTAGTTATTATTCTTATATAAGCAGCGCGAGTTGAATATAGCTTGTTGAGAGAAAGGCATTTACCAGCATAAAGAAAAAGCTGGGAATCGAAAGCAACAAGCTATCTCTTATCTTCAATCTTACAATAAATCCCAAAGCCATCAAGATCGACAATCCTCCGGAGGCTATTCCTGCTAGCCATGGAGAGAAAAATACACCTATCAATAACCCTGTAGCGCCAAGTAATTGTAAAATACCCGTGAGCTGTCTCTGAAAATCGGTGAGCCTGAATCGATTAAATTCTTTAACCATTTTTTGAGTAAACAGGCAAATGGCACCATAATACAGAAAAGAAAGAATTGACAGCCAGGTTAGAAAAATGAGTATATTCACATCAATCTAACTCTAAATGTATGGCTTTGTTTTAAACTTACTCTGAGGCAGGTTCTCCTACCATATTAGTCCAACTTGTACCATTAAATACTTGTAGTTCACCCGAAGTACCACAGTCTGAGCAGAATACCATTTGACCGACAGTGGTGTCAGTCATAGCATCTCTTTGTGCTTTAGTTTTTGCCACTGCACCTTCAGCAGTTTTTGCATGCAACGTGTAAGGGACACTTACCAATTGAGTGGTACCCATGCTGATGTAGTTAGTTCCTCCATCTAAGTCATAAGCAGCTTCTAAAAAATAAGAATTTGAGCTCCAGTCAATAGTTCCAATAGTTCCTGTTGTTGCAGATCCTGTACCAATCGCAACATTAATAATTCCACCGTTGGTGGTTTTAATGTCCATTGTTTCACTATAAACTACTGTGCCGTCTACAGATGCCTCTCTAATATTAAACTGGACAGAAATGTTCTGATCAGCCAAAAGTACACCTTGTGTGTCTCTCACAATGGCCTGATAAGGAAATTGCTCAGGACTTTGAGCGAATAAAGTAGTAAAGCCCAAAAGAGCCAGGCATAATAAGGTTAACTTTTTCATTTTTTTATGATTGAAAGGGTGACAGTTTTATTTTTTGTTTGGTCTATTATCTTGAGATAATAAACACCTGCGCTGTGGTTAAGCATCTCCACATAGTTTTCTTCATGGCTCATTTCAGCAGATTCTAATACAGCTCCAGAAGTATTGATGAGTGAATATTTAAGGCCATTCAGGTCTTTACGTTTAAAATAAACCCGATCCGCTGTGGGGTTAGGAAATACTGTGATATCCAATTCGTCCAATACAAGATTTTCAGGGTCTAAGCCAGTTACAGGGTCAACTGAATTAAGTACAATACTTTGAAAACCTCCCGACACATTACCAGAGGTGCTCAGTATATTGATGTCTCCCATTGAAAACTGCACCTGACCTTCACTATTGGCCAGCGAAGTGCCGCTGCTATTTACAGTGGCTTGCCC
>NZ_SMMD01000618.1 GCF_009711475.1 Fulvivirga aurantia | reverse complement strand
CTGTTATTCTATAGTAATTCTCTCCTTCTACAGGATTGTTGTCTTCTATTGTGTATGCGTTGTTGTTATTTATATCAACCTGGCCTACAGTTACATAGTCCCAGTTCTCATCTAGCTTCTCTATTAAAAAATGCTCTCCTTTAAGGTCAGTTTCCCATGTCAAAACCATCTTGCCATCAACACTGGCTAATTCCAGATTTTCCATTTGAACCATTTGTGGTACTTCTTGTGCTGCTACGGCAAAAGGGATGAATAGTACCAGAGTAATAAGAGTGCGAGTAATTGTATTAAAGCTTTTCATGACATTTGTTTTTAAATTGATATTTCAAATATGGGGTTAAAAAGCGCTCAATGGATCAGTAAAATCCTGAAATTTCAAATCATACTTTTTCTGACTCAAAAACGCCAAAAAACTTACATGAGGCAGTTTTCTGATATAATCTCAAGGCATATTAACCATTCACCGAGCAACAGGCTTGGGTTATCCCCTACCAGCTTCTCGGGGTATAACCTTACAAAAACCTCAGGGTAAACCCCGACTTTTAGTATTTTCGTAAAAAACGGTTTAAAAAAATCCAGCTGAAAAGCTGTTGAGAAATTCACATAATACCTTTCTATGACCTTTAAAACTACCCTGGAAAAATTCGAATCCAATGTTTGGGGTTTCCACCTGCCCGTGGCCGAACAATATGCAGAACCTTTTGTAGAAGGTGACGACAAAAGAGTAAAGTGTGTAATAAATGAAGAGCTTACACTACATTGTGCCCTCATGCCTCGCAACAACGAGTACTTTATTTTAATGAATAAGAAAAATATCGATAAGCTAGGGCTAGCTATTGGTCAAACTGTGGATGTGCAATTAGAAAAAGACACCTCTGAGTATGGTATGCCCATGCCAGATAGTTTCCGCATGCTTCTGGATCAGGATGAGGAAGGTAATGATTACTTTCATAAACTTACACCAGGTAAACAACGCACTCTTATATATATAGTAGGCAAAGTCAAAAATATAGACAGCCAGCTCAATAAAGGACTTGCGATATTGTACCACCTCACCAGCAGGCAGGGCAAGCTTGATTTTAAAATACTTAATGAAACCATTAAAGAATACAATCAAAGGTCGAAGCTTAAATAAGACGGATTAAGTCATTGTAAACTAATTGATGAGTGAAGTAATCTTATTGTTAAGAATATGACCTCATCACTCTTTTAATTAATCCAATCTATTTTTTGAGGTAAAATTGGGGCAAACTGAGTTTCTTTTATTTGTGTAATTCTAAACCAAAACACATTGAATACATGAAACTCAAATTTTACCCACTTATTTGCACACTGGTTGTTTTCGGCATTATGGCCAGTTGCTCAGATGAAATTACCGAAGTTACTCAGGTAATAGAAAATGACACTACAATTATCGTTAACAACGATACGACTATCATCGTCAATAATTTGATTGACATTGATACACTCGAACCCTTAGAATCTTCTATAACACCTTCGAGCTTACTTTCCTTAAGATCTGATTTTTCAGATATCGAAGTTAAGGTAATTCTCAGCTCAGAAGATACAATACCTGGTGCTTCCAACTTTATTTATGGCAGTATGGCCGACGGAGCTGGTCTTTTAGCAGAAAATGACGGTTCTTTTACACTTATAAATAATATTGAGGCAGACTACGCTATAGCCAGAATAAGGCTCAACAGTGACATGCAGCCGGTGCATGGAGATTATATACTAAATGCTGAAGCTACGGCATTCACTGCACAGTGCTCTGGTACGCTTATCACACCAGAAGAGCATGGTTTTGGTCCACTGTACCTATCTGGTGGTGAATGGGGTGGCGCTTCAAAAGGCGTATTTGCTACTTACCCATACCGATCTTCTACAAATGCCAACTCTGCTTGGATGCTTCCCGCACTTGGTCAGTGGTCGACTGAAAATGCTGTGCCTATCGGTAAAGATGCTTACTCAGACAAAACAGTCATATTTATTGGAGACGATCACAGTGATAACTCAGTACCATCAGGTCAGTTAGGCATGTATGTAGGAGATCGTGGTGACTTATTTGGAGGTAAAATGTATGGCCTTAAGGTAACAACTGCCGGTGTTGACTTCGAAATGGATATGGAAGAAGGCACTGAGTATGATGCAGAGTGGGTTGAGCTTACAGAAGTGGATATAGACTTGCTAGATCAGGAAGCCAAAAGCAAAGGGGTTATGGGCTTTTCAAGATTAGAAGATATCGACTGGAGACGTGGCTCCGCTGCCAATCAGAGAGAAGTGTACTTTGCCGTTACTGGTCGTGACAAACCAGATCTTGTAGGAAAAGGTACAAGAACAGGACGAATCTATAAGGTAGTACTTAACGATAGTGACCCTAGCGCTCCTGCTAAAATTACTTGTGTATTAGATGGTGACAAAGGTATCTCAGACAGCGGTGCTAAAGCTGCAGCTTTCCACAGCCCTGACAATATACTCGTGACAGAGAATTATGCTTATATACAAGAAGATCCTAACGGTATTGAAGACATAAAGTCTGCTGCGGATCACTTCGCTTATCTTTATCAGTACAACTTATCTACTGGTGAGCTAAAGGTAGTATTGGAGTGTGATCAGGAGACAGCCGCTTCTTTGGGTTATGGCACAACAGATCGCACCTGGGAAATTACAGGAATGATCGATGTGACTGATGTAGTTGGAAGCACAGAATCTACATTCCTTCTAATCACTCAAAACCATGGTTGGGAAAGAGAAAGTGATGTGCCATTTACCGATCCTAATGCTAACCCTGATCTTAACAATTCCAGAGCTGAGGGAAGTGTACTTTTCTCTATTAAGGGATTAGACAGGTAATTGTAGATATGAAAGTATCAATCAATAATATATTTATGAAAGGGGCTTATTTAATGAGCCTCTTTTTCCTTTTTTTAAGTTGTACCCAGAGCGAAAAGACAAAGCATCAGAAGGTTGAGCCCTTCACTACCTTATCTCGTGATTATATAAGCGCCTTAGACAGCAGTGCTTTTTTCATGGCTAAAATTACCAAGGACCAAAACATAGCAGACAACTATAATAAAGCGCGTTTTCATTTTAAAAGAGCAGAGCCAGTTATAGCTTTTGTTGACAAAGACAATTATCTCACCCTCAATGGCCCTAATCTCCTTAAAATCGAGGAAGAAGACTACACAAACATCCGCATTCAACAACCTCAGGGTTTTCAGGTGATGGAAGAGCTTATCTTTGCTGAATCAGATTCTATAGATAAAGAAGTAATAAAGCAAAAGGCCAGGTTTATTGAAGCGCGCCTTAAGCTAATTGCACAAAATACCGATTTGTCTAAATACAAAAACTATCACTTTCTATGGTTGGTAAGAGACGCCATAATTAGAGTATCAACTACCAGCCTCACGGGCTTCGACTCTCCAAATCTGGCTTCATTGGACGAAGCTCAAATTGTATATAATAGTATCGCCAACTATCTCTCCTATTTTCAGAATGAATTCAAGGATGTAGCACTTCACAACCAGTGGCAAAAAGAAATAGATAAAACCTTAACTGACCTCAAGGGTGATTTTGAGTCATTTGATCGTTACTCTTTTATTAAAGAGCACACCAACAAGCAACTGGATTTATGGGTCCGCACTGTTGAAGATTGGTCGATCATATTTCCTTTTGATATGGCTATAAACAATGAAGCGCAATCGCTATTTGATAGAAATACTTTTAATGTTGAATACTTCGCAGGTCGACATTCTGTAAATATAAATGAGCAAACTGTGGCTTTAGGAGAGCAGCTTTTTTACGATAAAAACTTATCAAAAGATAAATCCATGAGCTGTGGCAGCTGTCACCAACCCGAAAAAGCATTTACAGATGGTCAAAAAACCTCAATTGGCAATAATGGCAATCCTTTAAAAAGAAATAGCCCTACCCTCACCTATGCAGCTTTTCAGAAGGGTTTCTTTTACGATAAAAGAGCAGGCAACCTCGAAGGACAAATCTCAGGAGTAGTAAGTAATGAAAATGAATTTCATACCAATCTGGAAATTCTTGAAGAGGAAGTGAGGGCAAATGATAAGTACAGAATGCAATTTGCCAAACACTTTAAAGACACCATTACTGAGAGCAATATTAGAAATGCTATTGCAACATACATTCGAAGTCTTGCTTCATTTAGCTCTAAGTTTGATAAAAACATACGCGGAGAAGAAGAGAGTTTATCAGAGCAAGAAGTATTAGGCTTTAATCTATTTATGGGTAAAGCAGCGTGTGGCACCTGTCACTTTGCTCCACTTTTCAACGGAACGGTTCCTCCCAATTTCAAGGAATCAGAATTGGAAGCTTTGGGAGTACCGGCAACGGCTAAGAATCAAAGGCTGGATGATGATTTGGGTAGATTTGAGCTTTTTAAAACCTCCGAAAGAAAGCATTTATTTAAAACCCCGACCATTAGGAATATTACCAAAACAGCTCCATATATGCACAATGGAGTGTATGATAGTCTGGAGCAGGTTATGCATTTTTATAATGTTGGCGGTGGCTTAGGCCTGGGCTTTAACATCGACAACCAAACGCTACCTCCCGATTCTTTAAATTTGCAAGAATCTGAAATAGAGGCCATTATAGCATTTCTTCATACGCTTACTGATGAGGAGCCGTATTAAAGGATAACTTATCTGGGCATTATTTGCTTACTTTAGGTATA
>NZ_SMMD01000587.1 GCF_009711475.1 Fulvivirga aurantia | reverse complement strand
TTTAATGTTTTTAATAAGGCAATATTTTTCAATCCAGGAGCATCTTCAAATTTGCTATTCACATCAATCGCATAAATATCAACCCCTTCCAACTGCCTCACTTCTTCTATATTTTCAAGGCTCACTCCACCACTTAAAATGATTGGCTTGTCCAAATTCAACGTACTTAATTTCTCCCAATCGAAAGTGTTACCTGTGCCCCCATATTGTTGCTTATCTCTTGTATCAAATAAGTAATAATCAATACTTGACTCGTAGGCTTTAAGCTGCGATTTGTCTATCTCTCCGTTACCAGAAAAAACCTTAATAACCTTCGCATGAGCTTGTAATTGGCTACAGAGTGCTCTTGTTTCATCACCGTGCAACTGCACATAATCAAGCTGATATTCATTGATTTTACTTTTTATAAATTCGTACTCAGCATTAACAAAAACTCCTACTCTTTCAACATTTGCTGGTAATTGATCAGGCTGCAAATCCGCAACATATCGGGGTGATTTTTCATAGAATATCAAACCGATCATGTCAGGTTCAATTTCTTTGACCACCTCTGCTAAGTTGTCACGAAGACCGCAAACTTTCAATTTCATTTGTCGCTCAGACATATGATTTGTCTTCTAACTTGCTCAGTGCCTCAATAAATCGTCCGCATGATCTATCTGGCCTTCCTGTAGCCATAAATCTTTCTCCAATCAAAAAGCCATCAAAACCGTGAGTTTTGAGTTTAGTAATTGTCTCCGGATCGTGAATGCCGCTTTCTGAAACCTTTACAAATTCTGAAGGAATAGCACTCGACAGCTCAATAGAGGTATTGATATTTACCTCAAATGATTTTAGATCACGATTATTGACACCAACTAAATCGACATTCTCATTAAGCGCATTGTCCAACTCAGCCTGGTTATGCACTTCCAGAAGAACTTCAAGGTCTAATGATTGGGCAAACTCAGCGAGTTGCTTTAATTTTTGTGGCTCGAGTGCCGCAGCAATCAATAAAATAGCGTCGGCACCTATAGATTTAGCTTCTACAATTTGGTATTCATCAACCACAAAATCTTTTCTTAAAATTGGGCAGAAATTAAACTTTCGAGCTTTGGTCAGGTCTTCATTACTACCGCCAAAATATTGTTTATCAGTAAGCACAGATAGCGCAGAGGCACCAGCCTGCATGTAACCGATAGAAGTACGCTCAACATCTACATGTGCATTAATAACACCTTTAGAAGGTGACTTTCTTTTGATTTCGGCTATAATACCCGATTTGTCTTCTCTCGTCACATACTTTTTCAAAGAGACGGTCTGGCTTCCAAAATAAAGGCTCTTCTCCAGCAACTTGACTGGAAAAAGTGACTTGCTCTCTTCAACCTCTTTGTATTTATGTGCAATTATTTCGTCTAGTATATTCATTTTCAATATTTGTTTCTTAATCAAATGTTAGTGGCTTGTTTTACCACCAGTTTTTTAAATGCTTTAAGTGCTTTTCCTGATTTGAGCGACTCTTCAGCTCTGCCCATTGCCGCTTCAAGACCTTCGCTTTGGTTGGCTGCATAGATCGCCATACCTGCGTTGGCTGTTACTACTGAATTTTGTGCATCAGTGCCCTCACCGCGCAATATGTTTTCAAAAATTCTGGCAGACTCTTCAATGGTATTACCTCCACGTAACTCCTCTTTATTTACTCGAGAAAAACTCAAATCAGCTGGTGACCAAATGTTTTCTCCGGAATTAGAAATTACCTTAAAATCGCCAGTAAGAGATATTTCATCGTAACCTTCCAAAGTGTGTAGTATCACAAAATCCTTTTCTGTTTTCTGATACAGGTACCCATATAATCTTGCCAACTCAAGGTTAAAAACACCCACAAGCTGCTTTTTAGGAAATGATGGATTTACCATCGGACCAAGCATATTAAAGAAGGTCTTTACCCCTAAATCCTGCCTGATTGGTGCTACGTTTTTCATAGCCGGATGAAAGAGTGGCGCATGCAAAAAGCAAATATTAGCTTCATCGAGACTGCGCTTAAGCTCGTCAGCATTGTTAGTAAACTGATAGCCAAAATGTGCCAGTAAATTTGATGACCCACATATGGAAGAAACACCATTATTGCCATGTTTTGCCACAGCCTGACCCGCACCCGCCACGATAAATGAAGCGAGTGTAGAAATATTAAAAGTGTCTTTACCGTCACCACCGGTACCACACAAATCGATGGCGTCATAATCATCAATATTCAAAGGCAAACAAAGCTCGAGCATCGCGTCTCTAAATCCCTCCAGCTCTTCCACTGTGATAGACCGCATCATGTATACGGTGAGAAATGCGGCTACCTGGCTTTGGTTAAACTTTCCTTGTGCAAGGTCTACCAAAATGCCTTTGGCCGTTTCCTTATCCAGTGATTTATGTTCTATAAGTTGATTGAGAATCTTCTTCATTGTTTTTCTAATTAATCCAATGTTAATGCTTTAACCAGTTTTCTATCATTTGAGATCCATGTTCTGTCAGAATAGACTCAGGATGAAATTGCACACCCTTTACATCATATTCTTTATGAGTAATCGCCATGATATTTCCATTAGAATCTCTGGCGGTAACCTTTAATTGATCGCCTACAGCATCTTGTAAAATTGCCCAAGAGTGGTAATGACAACCAACAAATGTCTGTGGCATGCCTTCAAATAGGTAGTCATCTTCTACCACACTGATCTCACTGGAGACACCATGCAGCACATTAAACATGTTGTACAATTCTGCTCCATAAACCTCTGCTATACCCTGATGCCCTAAACAAACTCCCAAAATAGGTTTTGTAGGTCCGTATTTTCTGATCACGTCTTTCATGATACCGGCTTCATCAGGTATTCCTGGCCCGGGTGAAAGCACTATTTTATCGTACTTACCCATCTCCTCTACCGTGATTTTATCATTTCTAATCACATCTACTTCATAGCCCAATACACGTATGATGTGCACCAAATTGTAGGTAAAGGAATCGTAGTTATCTAAAACAATTAATTTCATTTAATTACTGTGCGTTAAGTTTTTGAGCTAATTCTAATGCTTTTCTAAGTGCAGCGAGCTTGTTATTGACTTCTTGCAGTTCGCTTTTGGCTGAAGATTTGGCCACTACCCCGGCACCAGCCTGGTAGTGAAGCACATTATTTTTAGCCAGAAAAGACCTGATCATGATCGCATGGTTAAAGTCTCCGTTAAAGCCTAAAAAGCCTATGGCACCACCATAGTAATTTCTGCTGTCGTTTTCGTATTGATCGATAAGTTCCAGAGCCCTGTGTTTTGGCGCTCCGCTTAGCGTACCAGCCGGGAAAGTATCACCCACAAGCTTGAGCGGAGATGTTTTATCATCCAGCTCTCCAGTGACCTTAGACACGAGGTGGATAACGTGAGAGTAGTACTGGATTTCTTTAAAAACCTCAACACTTACCTTCTTAGAATTTCTACTCAGGTCGTTTCTGGCCAGATCTACCAACATTACGTGCTCTGCATTTTCCTTCTCATCTTTAGAGAGCGCTTTAGCAAGTTCAGCATCTGAGCTATCATTGCCTGTTCTTCTAAAAGTACCCGCGATAGGATAAATGCTCGCTTTATTGCCGCTTATTACTATTTGAGACTCTGGCGATGAACCAAAAATTTTGAAATTGCCATAATCGAAGTAAAAAAGATAAGGAGACGGATTAATGCTGCGCAAAGCGCGATAAACATTAAACTCGTCTCCTTTAAAAGCCTGATCAAACCTACGGGAGAGCACGATTTGAAAGACATCTCCCCGGTTACAGTGTTTTTTACCTTCGAGGATAACATCCAAAAATTGCTCGTCTGTAAAGTTGCTCGATTCGTTGCCTGCTATAGAAAAGTCAAATTGTGGGTTATTATTTACATTAATGAGTGACTCGATATAACCCATCTTACCTTTCTTCTCTAGTGGGTGCACCTTATGCTCAAAAATGTAGAGTTCGTTTTTAAAATGATCGATAACAATTACGTAGCGGTACACGCGATAGCACATATCCGGAATGGCCCCGTCTGCATTGTTGAGCTCAATGTCTTCAAAATATTGCACAGACTCATAAGCCATATAACCAAAAAGACCATTGGTTACGAATTTAAAGCCAAAATCGTCATTGGTTTCAAACTTGTTTCTAAAGCTATCGAGCTCTTCGAGCAGGTTTTCTTTGTCCACAGATTTTTGTTCTTCCTCTCCGGTAGGATAACTCACAGTAAGGTTGCCATTGCTCACCTCAAATGTGGAAATGGGGTCACAGCAGATATACGAAAAGCTATTGTCGTTGCCGTGGTAATCGGAACTTTCCAGC
>NZ_SMMD01000207.1:479-959 GCF_009711475.1 Fulvivirga aurantia | reverse complement strand
ACCATTAATTATCCAGTGATAATCAAATTTTTTTATATTTAATTTGTTCTCAAAAATTATATTTCTTGCATATTCATTTAGATCGTAAACTACAAACTTTCCATTTTTGAAAAGGGAAATTAATTGGCCATCATAAATACCTGAATAAGATGTTGGGTAGTTTATATAGTTGTCATCATAGTCGTCAAATTCGTCCGTGTAATAGGGGTTCTTTAAAATCACATAGGAGGTATCAAGGATTATTGGATTTTTGCTTATTGAAAGTGTAAAATTATCTTCGCTGTAAAGAGAATCTCTGTTAGGTTTATGTTTGTCGCTAGGTGATGCCCCTCTTTTTTGTCTAAAATTTTGGAATGATTCCCACCTATCTGTGAAGTGTGTTACAATATAGCTGAATTGATCAGCCTTAGCAGTATCATTAGTCTGTCCTTGACACAAGAAACTAATAGAAATTAAAATTGATATGATTAATAATCTCTG
>NZ_SMMD01000207.1:0-228 GCF_009711475.1 Fulvivirga aurantia | reverse complement strand
TTAATCAAATAAATCTTAGAAATGTAATAAAAAATTGAGTTTTACAATTGTTTTAGAAGGGCTTTGGTGTCCAGAATCTCGGCAAACTCGTCTTTGAGGTTGGCCAGGGTAGTGAGGTGTATGGTCTTTGCGCTGTAGGTTTCACCTTTGATGCCTACCCGGTCAAACGTAGCATCTGAGATGAGGATGGCGTCATAGTCAAGGTTGGCAGCCATGCGCACGGTGGTT
>NZ_SMMD01000580.1 GCF_009711475.1 Fulvivirga aurantia | reverse complement strand
GATTCAGGTGTGAAATGAGAAAGTCAATGTTTAGAAAGGTTAGTTTTTTGATTTTCTCAAATTTTTGATCTAATCCTTCAAATTCAACTAAAGCTTTAAACTCCTCATCTAAGTATCTTCCAATTCCTGGTAGATCAAAGTGAGGGTCTGTATATATAAGTATTGGATAAATGATCAAATTTCGTTTTTTAATTTTTAGTTCATTGTACGATTTGCTTTCAAAAGGCTTCTTAGAAAGCTGTTTGATTTGGCTAAGTAGTTGATGAGTACCTTTCATCTTAGGTTCACCGGTATTATATTTTTTATCAATCTCTGATTTAATAAGATCGTATTTTTCAGAATCAATTATTCGGGAAGGAAACAATGAATCCTTGATTTCAAAAAGAAATATTTTCTTACCCTTTCGAACGTATGCATCAGGGTGTCCAGAAGAATTACCATTATCAAATTCTATGATGATGTGCTTGTTTTTGAAACAACCTCTTATCAGACTACGAAAAAGATATTTTTCAATTGCATTTTCCCCAATGAACTGTTTAAAGGCAGGAAATTTTGAAAACCTGCTTTCATTCGAAATCCCAGATTGATTGTAAAAGTCGAATAGCATGCCATCATAGATCTTTCGAGCTAAGAAATCCCAATTCATTATCACGTAAGAACGTTCACTAACTTTATAAAGTGGTTTCTCTTTTAATCCTGTAAAATTTCCTTTGCTTTTGGAGTAGGACTTACTGTATTTCTTTAGGTCAATTGCAAGTTCATCAAAGAAAGGTATGGATTGTATATCCGAGTTTATGGAGAATGGTGAAAATCGTTTAGTATCGCCTCTCCTTTGCGATAACTGAAGAGTATTGGCAAATCTGAAGATATAAGTTAGTGAATTAGGGTCTTGAAACCTCTCTGTAAAATTCCTTACATACTGTCCAAATTCAGTTTCAAATTCCAACGCATCAAAAAAGCATTTTGATTTGACAATTGCTAGAAAATAGTTGTAGGGGTGATTTAACATGAATTGGCCGATCATCGTTGGCCAAGTGTTTTTCCTGAAGTAGTCGAGTGGAGAATCTGCTAAGGTATCAATTTCCATATTACCGAAAAGTTGGCTAGTAGATACCAGATAGGCCTTGAAAATCCTTAATTCTTGTTCTGGTGTAGTATCTTCAAATTCCTCGTTTTCATGATAATGTAGCAGTGATAGGTGAAGAAACTGAAGGTTGAGATGAGTTGAAAAAATTGAAAAGTCATCAATTCCCTTTCTCCCAAACTGTTGTGCTATTTTGGAATAAATTTCATCCTGAATTTTCTTGCTTTGTCTCTGGAGAAGAAATTGTAATAATTTCAGATGCGTTCTGAGATCAGATTGATTTAGATATAGTTCTCCGTTCATTACAGAGACAATTTTCACTATGAATTTAGTTGGTATTCCTGCAATTAGATTTTTGAATTCCGGTGGGCTATCACCGAAAATCTCTTTGTATGTTGGGATAATTCCTATTTTCATTCACTCTTTTGGTAAATTCAACTATAGCATCTGACCCTGCAAGCCTTTGTAAATAAACGGTGTTCTACATGAGTTTGGCTCTTAGTAGGGGGAGTAAAATTGAAAGTGGAATAAATACAAATACTATGTATATCCACTTTACAAAAAACTTCACTTTCCAAGCGTTTTTTCCTAAACCTACTATGGTTTTTGGTTTAATAGCAAGTATGATAAGAGCTATGAGTGCGATCAACCAAATGTCTACAATGGTTGAGTTGATCTCTAAATCTGGATTGAAGTCAGTAGGCACATAATCAAATTCCTTCTGGATTAGAATTTCTAAAGCTCGTTGACTTTCGCTTTCAGATATACCGTTAATTAGCATTTCAGCAGCTTCATTACTTAGGATTTCCTCGTACAAGTCCTTCTTATGTTCAATTAGATTTCCCGTTAAAATTAAGAGTAGTATGACACTGAAGAAAGCAATAGTACCAAACCAACTAGACCATTTTTGTAAAACCATGCTAGGTTTGTGTTTATCTATCCATTTTCCAATCTCATAATTTACATCATTCATTATTCCTTCTTCTGGAATTTTGGCGCGAGTTTCCAATTCTCCATCATATTTTGAGCCTACCTCTAAACTAAATTCACTTGGTCCCTTTCTAATATGAATTCTGAGTTGAGCAGGCTTGAAATCCTTTATATTAGGGTCTTTTAACAATGAAATTATAGATTCATCTTTAATCTTTTTTCCTTCTTTTGAGATAACCTCAACATACTTTTCAGATTCACTAAATCGATAGGAACCCTTTGTTTTCGCAATAGCTTGTTCCAGGGTTACTTTTTCATTCCACCTTCGGTATTCATCAATACTTGATTTGGCTGAATCAACCGCAAGAATTTCAAAAGCTTCCTCCAGTTTTTCTTCAATCGTTAAAAGTGTTTCGCTTAGCTGTTCAAGAGCATTGCTGTCAAGAAGCCATGGGCCATCTATTTTATTGTCTGTTGGAATTATAAGTTGTGCCATAGATTATGTCTAAAGTTCAGCTAAAACAAATAAGTGCCCCAGTTGCTAGAAGCACCGGAGTTTCCCTTCCGAATTATTCTTTCAAAGGGCTCAGTTCGCATATTCATTTTAGTATTTGTTATCTTTCGTTAATCCTTCTTTCCTGAATAGATTTCAACGATAAGTTCATCGTCTCCAGATCGAAGTTCAAGTCGACCTCCATTAGCAGTATCCTTGAGTTCTTTGATAACTTTGGTCGCCATTGGGCCAAGTCTTCGTCTTGAAACTGTCTTTTTTACTTCACTATTTCTTCCAGTTTTCCTGGATACAATTCTTACTCCTGTTACTTTAGATGCTTATTCGCCAATTGCCCATATTGCATTTGCAGATAAGTTCTGTAATAGGGCAATTGCATTATCTTGGCTAAATACTAGAGCAACCATCGCTGCAATATCAAGTTCGATCGAACCTTGACGAAGAGAACTAATTTGAGCCCTTACAAGAACATCCTCGCGTCCAAGAGTTTGTGGAATATGAAACTGTATTAACTCCTTTTCTTGCTTTTCAAGTCGTTCATTTTCTTCCTCAATTGTTGCCAAAGCCATTTGGTTCAACAGCCTGTGAAGCTGTGATCCCAAAACACCAATTTGTAACATATCGAGATTGTCACTTGAAAGTTTGACGGATAGTGGGGAATCAATTTGCTCGTATTCTAGTTTATTCATGATTTTTTAGGCGGTTCTGCAATGAAAGATAACATCCGAGTATACACCATGGCACATACTCACGATACTTAATTAAAAAGTTGACTTCAAACAGCTAAAGCAGATATTAAGTGTGCTATACACACGTTTGTAAATGCTTGTAAGCGTTAAAACATCAACTAATCTACTCTGTTAATCAAGTAAATCTTAGAAATGTAATAAAAAATTGCTTTCTGCAATTTTGCCAGAAGTGCTTTGGTGTCCAGTATCTCGGCAAACTTGTCTTTTGTGGTTGGCCAGTGTAGTGAGGTGTATGCGCTGTAGGTTTCGTCATTGATGCCTACACGGTCAAACGTAGCATCTGAGATGAGGATGGTGTCATAGTCAAGGTTGGCAGCCATGCGGTGACGGTGGTAGGATGCAGTGGTTGGTCATGCCTTCCACTACCACGGTTTTTATATTTTGCGCATCGAGGCGCTCTTTTGCATCTCAAGAATTTAATCAACAATCATGTATTAATACCGCTTGTATATTGTCAGCGATGCCTTTACCTTTTCTATAGCTTTAATAAGTTGTTCTGTTCCGTCTGTATTCTCATTAATCCAAACTCTTTTTAATGGTAAGTCGGTTCTAGAAATCTGAATATCATTTGAATTCCTTTTAACATATAGCCCTCTGCGTAAATCCAATTTCCCCTTTCCTAACAATTTGCCATTTACTGTTCGATCTTGCCATTGCTCTCCAAGAAACTTTATGTTATTATAGTTGCTGTTTAATGCACTACTTAAATCCTTTATTATTATTTGGATACTATCATCTTCAACTAGATAGAGTTCGTCAACCAACCTGATTAAAGTCCATTTATCGAATTTCTCATTGAACGATTTGAAATTAAAATATTGGGCTTTGATTTTAGGATCATTCGAAATAGTTGAGCCCCAATAAGCTAATTGAAAATCAACAAATTGGAAGTCATATAAAGTATCATTTATTGATTCTATTACTTTAAGCCTATGAATTAGTTCGTTTCTTAACTCCCCCTGATAGTTTAGCCTTTGCTGCTCATTTATTAAGGCAGTTTGTTGTTC
>NZ_SMMD01000845.1 GCF_009711475.1 Fulvivirga aurantia | reverse complement strand
TGTAAGGAAGATGATGATGCGGTGCTCGACAATGCATTTACCCGTTTTACTTATGAGCAGAATTTTCTAACTGTAAGCTTTACTCCAATATCATCAGAAGGAACTACGTCTTATGATTGGGATTTTGGGAATGGAGAATCTTCTAATGAAGCCCAACCTTCAGTTACCTATGAAGAGTTTGGGTCTTACACCGTTACACTTACAATCAATGATGGTGAAGCTTCTTCTACTTTGCGTGTTGATGTTGAGCCCCCGGAAGAAGATGCCTCGACTTTTGCTGAAGTAAATAGCTTAACAATTGGTGGAGAGGGAGCAGCTGAGATATCTGCTTATGATGCAGTCAATCAGCGACTATTTGTAGTAAACAATGATGGAGGTTCGCAAATAGATGTGATAGACTTCAGCGACCCGTCAAGTTTATCAGTTAGCTCAAGTATAGATGTAAGTGCCCTTGGCGGAGGTGTAAATAGTGTAGCCGCTAGTAAACTATATCTAGCTGCAGCAATAGAAGCAAACACTAGTACAGATAATGGCTCAATAGTAATCTGGAAGCTTAGTGACCTTTCATCACCTTATCAAGTGCTTGAAGCCGGTGCTTTGCCAGACATGGTCACTTTTTCTCATGATGGTAAGCTAATTGTTGCGGCCAATGAAGGCGAACCTGATGATAATTACCTGATAGATCCCAAGGGCTCTGTAACAATAATTGACACAGATAACTTTTCTGTTCTTACACTTACTTTTGATGGGTTTAATAATGAGGTTGATGGCCTGGCTAAAGATGCCTTCCGGGTGTTTGGCCCTAATGCAACTTTGTCGATGGATGTAGAGCCTGAGTTCGTGACCATAGCTCCTGATAATAGTAAGGCGTATGTTGCTCTGCAGGAAAACAATGGGTTAGCGATTATTGATCTGATGTCTAAGTCTATTGTTGACATCATTCCTCTAGGCCTCAAAGACTACTCGGTAGCAGGTAACGAAATTGATCCTAGTGATGCCGACTCTAAGGTGGAGTTTAGAACGGTTCAGGCTTTTGGTATGTATCAGCCTGATGGTTTGGCCAGTTATGAGGTAGGTGGAGACTTATACGTATTATCTGCCAATGAGGGGGATGCCAGAGAGTATGAAGGTATACCTGGTTATGTGGGCGAGGATCGAGTCGGCAATGTTACGTTGGACCCGACTGAATTTCCAGATGCAGCTACCCTACAACTCGATGAAAATTTGGGTAGGTTGAAATTAACCATTGCCAATGGTGACCCTGATGAAGACAATGATTTTGATAAAATTTGGTCTTATGGAGCTCGCTCTTTTTCTATATGGGATGGCTCATCTGGAGAACTGGTTTGGGATAGTGGCAATGAGCTGGAAGTGGAGGCAAATAATTTTGGAGTGTATGATGATGGAAGGAGTGATGATAAAGGGGTTGAGCCGGAAGCAGTTGTTATCGGCTATGTAAATGGCAGCCCGGTAGCTTTTATTGGTCTCGAAAGAGTAAATGCTGTAGCCGTCTATGACGTTAGTGACCCAGAAAGCCCTGAGTTTTTAACGATGTTGGCTGTAGGAGATGCACCTGAAGGTTTGGTCTTTATCAACGCTGCACATAGTCCTACTAGAAAGAGTTTGCTGGTTGTATCGTCTGAAGATGACGGAACTATAAAAGTTTTCGAAACAGGCAACTAGTAAAAAAGTTAGAATTTTATAGAAGGAGGCCAACAAAGCCTCCTTTTTTTAGTTATAAAGAGCGATGGCAACAGAAAATTTAGATACCGATTACAGATACTTTGAAAGAGACATCAGTTGGCTTTCTTTCAATTACAGGGTGCTTATGGAGGCGGCTGACAAGAGCGTGCCACTGTATGAGCGCGTTAAATTTTTAGCTATATACTCTTCCAACTTAGATGAGTTTTTTAGAGTTAGGGTAGCGGCTCTTAGAAGCATAGTCGATATTGATAAAAAGAAAATTAATAAGCGTTTTAATCGAAAGCCTAGTGAAACACTTGAGCTTATACTCAAAGAAGTAAACAGACAGCTTGAGGAGTTTGGTATCATTAAGAGAGAAGTAATATTGCCAGAGCTGAAAGAGCATGGCATAATCCTTTATAGAAATGAGGAAGTGCACGATGAGCACAGAAGTTTTATAGAGCACTTTTTTAAAAGCAAAGTGCTCTCTTACCTACAGCCTATCGTAATGACAGCCAAAAATTCGAGCCCACCTTATCTCGATAATCGGGCATTGTACTTTGCCGTAGATCTGGAGGATGTATATGAGAAACAACATTTTGCTCACCTTAGAATACCGACAGAAAATCTGGATCGTTTTGTCTCGCTGCCACAATTAGATGGTATGCACTATTACATGATGATCGATGATGTGATTAGAGAAAATATTTCTTTCCTATTTCCGGGCTACCGGGTCAAAGGCTGTTATGCTGTAAAATTAAACCGAGATGCAGATTTGCATATAGAAGATGAATACTCTGGAAATCTTGTAAAAAAGATACGTAAGCAAATCGAAAAACGAAATCTGGGAGTTCCATCAAGGTTTTTGTACGATCGCGCCATGCCGGGGAGTATGCTAGCGTATTTAGTTTCGGCCTTTGATCTCAAAGAAGAAGATCTCGTACCTGGAGGCAGATATCACAACATGCATGATCTTATGGATTTGGTAAATCCTCTCTCGCCTAAATTGGAAAATGAGCCATTACCTCCGATACGATTAAAATCTTTAGAAAACGGAAAATCTATTTTTGAAATCATTGATCAGGGAGACAAAATGCTTCATTTCCCATACCAGAGTTATGATTACGTACTCCGGTTTTTCAATGAAGCCTCTATGGACCCGACAGTAGAGGAAATAAAAGCAACTTTTTATAGAATTGCCCCAGACTCTTTCATTAGCAATGCATTGATAAGTGCTGCCAGCAATGGCAAAAAAGTAACTGTTTTTGTCGAAATCAAAGCCCGTTTCGATGAGCACAACAACCTACTTTGGGCTGAGAAAATGAAAGCCGCTGGCGTATCGATTGTTTACAGTATTCCCGGCTTAAAAGTGCATGCAAAAGTGGCTTTGGTCAAGAGAAGACTGGCGCACGGTAAACAAAAGCGATATGGCTTTTTTGGCACGGGTAACTTCAACGAGAAAACTGCCTCAATTTATGCTGATGAGGCTTTACTATCATCTCATGAAGAAATGACGGATGAGCTCGATCAGGTATTTCTCTTTTTGCATGAGAATAAAGAACCTGAAACTTTTAAGCATTTATTAGTCTCTCAGTTTAATATGGTGGATGCTTTCAAAGAAATGGTTGATTATGAGATAGCCCAGGCTAAAGCCGGTAAAAAGGCGAAAATCGTTTTGAAGCTTAATAATATGCAGGACGATAAGGTAATTGAGAAGCTCTACGAAGCCAGTAATGCAGGAGTGAAAATAGAGCTTATTATTAGAGCAATTTGCTGTATCAAGCCAGGTATTAAAGGGATGAGTGAAAATATAACAGCGAAGCGTATTGTTGATCGTTATTTAGAGCACAGTAGGGTCTATTATTTCTATCATGGAGGCAAAGAGAAACTGTTTATGGGTTCTGCAGATTGGATGAAACGTAACCTATACAGACGCATAGAAGTTGTATTTCCTATTTACGATACACAGGCCAGAGCTGAAATAAAGAAACTGCTAGAAATACAGCTAAATGACAACACCAAAGCTTGCTGTATCGATGAAGACCTCAAAAACATTAGAGTAAAAAACAACAAACCAAAAATACAATCACAAGTTGCGTTTTATAATTACCTTAAAAATCTAGAAGAGAATGATGCTAGCCTTGAGCAGGAAAAAAGAGCATCGCTATTATAAAGGCAATTATTGATATTACGAAGCCAAACATAAATATTGTATAAGACTTACGCAGCATCTTATATTTCTTACCTAAGACTTTACCCAAAAAGTAAATGTCTTTGGTGAGGCTACCATACAGGTAATCGGCATCTTTCATCATTTCTTTCATGCCCCACATATAGTTATCCAACTCCATACTGTGGAAGTTTCCAAAGAATAAAAGGTTGGTTTTTTTATTGATTATATCTTCACGCTTAAACTTTCCGGAAGAAACATTAGGCCGAGTTGCAAGCACTGCAAATACGATGGTTGTAAGGCAGACAGTTACGAGCATTAGGGCAGGAATGATAAGGTTAGGGTACTCCTCAAACTTTCTAAACAATACCGACACCAATACTGAAAGAATAATAGAGTTGATAGAAATCATGATGTTGGCCTTATTGTCGGCCATACCGCTCAAAGTAAGGTGGTTTTTAGAGGTTACCCTAAACATGGTTTCAATACCTCTGTCAGGCTTCATCTCTTTAGTCTTATCCAGCTTGTTTTTAAGCTTTACAATCTCTTTTTCCAGTTGCTTTACATACTTTTTGTCTTCTTTTTTAACCTTTGGCTTACCTTCCTTTTTAATTTTTGTAATGTTTTTGTTTTTTCTTGGTTCTAGAATGGTCTGTCCATAATTAGTAAAGTATTTATGCTCAGCCATAAATTGGCTCGTAACTTCTTTCCACTTTGCTTTAGGGAGATCCTTTTTACAATTCTCAGTAAGTTCTACCCTTAAAAGCTCGCTTCTTTCTATAAAATCTTTGGTAGATAAATGATAAAGGTCTGCGTCACACATGACTTGCGAAGGTAAGTCTCGTGGAGTTTGAGGCATTTTAGTCGACTCTATAATTCGGCCAATTTCATAAATTTTCTCAGGGGCAACTTTCCATTCAGAGAGCTTCTTTTTCATGATGATCACACTTTCGTCTTCGTGATCTTCATAGCCGCAAGAGTAGCCTGTGTCATGAAACCATGAGGCGATTATAACGTTTTCAAGATCCTCATGGCCGAGGTTAGACTTTTCGCCTATTTCCTCGGCAGCATTTACTACATCTTTGGTATGCTCTAGGTTGTGGTAGGCATATTTTGTTTCAAGTTCAGAAATTACCTTCTCAGCATACTCCCTCGATTTCTTAATCAGTGTAGTTTCTTTCATTACTCTCATTTAAATCAATTTGCGTCAGTAGCAAACCGTCCTTTAACTTAACCAATTACTAATTTAAGAGGTTTAGCTCCAGGTATACGAATTATTAAATGTAATACTTTGTGACTTATAATAGCAAGTAATAGTCGCTAATACAGTTCCGTATTCTTAAACGGAATAAGTGCTAAAATCATTGCTTCAGTGTAATAACTCGTGCGGTCAATCGCGTTTTCAGTCAGCAAGCCGACAGCACCATTTTGCTGTTTGCTGTTAGATTTTCCAAATACGATATCATCAGCCTCTCCCAGCTCTTTACCTTGCTTTATCAGGTGGCTTACTTTTTCTGGTAAAAAGAAGGTTGCACTCTTCGCATGGCCGATTTTGTCTTTACTTAAAACAACTACCCAGGCAAATGCAGTCATGCCCTTTAGAGTGTCTTCAATTCCACCTTCAATTCCCACCCACAGGTCTTGGTCTGGCAGTAGGTCACGTGCATTTTTTGCTCTGTTGAAAGCTCCATCGTACGTTTCTTGATCGCTGGTTGGCTGATCTTTTACCTCAGAAGGTGCCGACACATTAATGATTTCGGCCTTTTCAGAAAACATTTTAGCCATACCATTGGCAACCGCAGCCGTTTTAACCGGATTATTTGATGCGACAGCAACTTTCATCAACTTTTACCATCTACATAGTTTTGTAAATAGCTATAGTTAGCGGTCAATTTGCCATTTTCAGCAATCGTAGCTCTTTTGATGATGTCATCTTTATCTTTGCCCAACAAGTTAGGTAAAACATTGTCGATAAGTTCGCGTCCAAAATCTTCAGATGCATTCCGTGGCAATTCGCACGGTAGATTGTCTACTGCCATAACCGTAATATTGCCCTCATCAGATAATGCAGGGGCTATTTTGTCACCAGTAGGCTCGTAGTCATAAATAGGATCATCAATGGTGCTAGGCTTTTTGGTAGAAGGTATAGACCCCTCAATGTCGCACGTGATATCTGCAATTACCCTTATTTTAAAAGCCGGGTCTAACACATCTTCTTTTCTAAATAAAACCGGAGCTCTCGGATCCCAGAAGGCACAGGCAATCAATAAATCAGTATGAAAAGCATATTTTAGAAAATCACTCTCATGGTTTTCTGGCATTTCATAGAAATCATCTCTGTTGAAGATAGAGCCATCCTTCGCCTTGTTGTAATCACGACTATTTAATTGCGTGTATACGGGTTCGTCAAATCTTTCAGACAAATACTCAGCAGGAGACACTTTTCTTATGCCCATGCCATTAAGTACTTCCATGGCGCCTTTGGCCACCCGACCGCCACCGGTAATTGCTATTTTAATAGCCGGAAGTTTTACTTTCGTGTATTCAGTTTTAAGATCTTCGAGATCAAAACAGGTGTGAGCTGCTCTTAGCTCATATAAATTATATCTTTTCCCATAGGTGAGTATGCCATTGTAAGCACCTACAATTCCTGCATATCTCCCAAAGGCAACAATGCGTTGTCCATTGGCATTCGTCAACGTTTCGTAGTCAATGAGGCGTATTTTCTTCTCTAAGATCTTTTGCAACAGCTCACGATTATAAGGCTGTTCTTTTATAGTGTGAGAAAAAAAGAAATATGTCTTTTCAGGGATCAGGTTTTTTAAAGGCACCTCTTTCACACCCATGAGTATATCACAATCTTTTACATCAGAAACTACTTCGATTCCATTTTGCCTGTACTCATCGGCAGCAAAGCACCTTACGTCACTATCCTGACATTGAACGGCTACATCAGAAAATTTTTCGAGTATCTCTTTTGCTTGAAAAGGAGTAAACGGTACCCGCCTGTCAACAGGCACTTTATCTTCACGTATAATTCCAATTTTAATCTTACTCATACCTTCTGTTGTTATTTAATTGCGGCAAATATAGCTATTAATATTGCTTTTAGAATAGATGGATATTATTACCTTAAAGCATGCAAATTGATAAATTACATGTGGTGCTCGTTGTTGGATGGGTAGTATATTTTGTGCTTCATAGTTTGTTGGCTTCTACATCAGTTAAGACTAAAATCGAAAGATTGGGTCTGAGCCAAAGAGCCTACAGATTGATGTTTGTACTCATGTCTACTGTCGGTTTATTGGTGCTGCTGGTTATAAATGGATTGGCTGGGGGAGAAAGGTTTTTGCCTGCTACCCAGGAAGTGAAAATCATAGCTTTATTCTTTGGGGGTGGTGGCGTTTTAATTATTAATGCAGCTTTTAAACAGTATTCTTTAAAAGGCTTTTTAGGATTTGAAAATGAAGGTAAACAAGAGTTAGTGACTGGTGGTATTTTAGGCTATATCAGGCATCCTATTTACAGTGGCACTATTCTTATCACATTGGGTTTTTTAGTATATGACCCGAGAGTGGCCTCTCTTTTATCAGTGGGCTGTATTTACCTTTATTTAATTATCGGCATTAGCCTGGAAGAAAAAAAGCTGACTCAAAAATTTGGTCAGCTTTATAAAGATTATCAAAATGAGGTACCTGCTTTGGTACCCAATATATTTAAGTTATTCAAGAAAATCTCCAATCACTGAGCTACTCTCTTTGCCTCTGTTCTTGCCGTAAGGTGCCAGCGCTTGTACAAGTTTTCTAATCGGCATTGATTGCAACCAAACTTTACCGGTGCCTCTCAAGGTGGCTAAAAACAAGCCTTCTCCACCAAATAACATCGATTTGAGGCCGCCAGAAGATTCTACGCTAAAATCTATGGTAGACTCAAAAGCAACGACACAGCCTGTGTCTACTCTTAGAGTTTCGTTGTTTAATTCTTTCTCAATTACAGTGCCTCCGGCATGTACAAATGCTTTGCCGTCACCCTGAAGTCTCTGTAGAATAAATCCTTCTCCACCTACCAATCCTGATCCTAACTTTTTATTAAATGTGATTGAAAGTTTGGTGCCCAAGGCTGCGCATAAAAACCCATCCTTCTGCACAATAAGCTCGTTGTTTTTTGAGTTTGCCAAATCGATGGGAATCACCGTGCCAGGATATGGTGCTGAAAAGGCTACTTTACCCTTGCCAACACCACGCTGTGTAAAATGAGTCATAAATATGGATTCACCGGTTAGCATTCTGCTACCTGCTGATAAAAGTTTGCTAAAAAGGCCTTGATTAGGATTTGAGCCATCACCCATTTTGGTTTCAAAACTTATGTCTTGATCCATGTATAACATGGCGCCAGCTTCGGCAATTACGGTTTCATTGGGGTCAAGTTCGATTTCGACAATTTGGATACTTTCTCCTTTTATTTCAAAATCGATTTCGTGAGAGTTGGTCATTTTATTCTTCTTCGTCAGAACCTGTTTTCTTGCCTTTCTTTAACTTATCGTAATCTTCTCTATCAATAAGCTTTTTGTCTTCAACGTTTTTGTTAAGAAAAGCATTGATTTTATCAATATCAAAGCTCGATGTTATTTCCCCGAAAGAATCAATTTCAATGTCAAAACCTTCTAAATCTTTATTGACTTTAGGCTTCTTACTTTCTTTGTCTTTTTTTGAATCTTTCTTTGCCATAACGTTATTGTTCTTGTTTGGCAGGCAGCGTTTTAATTGCTTTTTCTATACGGGCTACAACCTCTTTAGGTTCGAGTATTTCAATTATTTCCATAAGATCAGGACCAGACCCTTGTCCGGTGATTGCCAGTCTTACTGCCTGCATTACTCTCCCTATTTTAACGCCTTTTTCCTCTAATATGTTATTGAGGGTCGATTTAGCAGTTTCAGCATCGATAGAGTCCATATTTGATAATGCGTCTTTGTAGGCATCAAGTATCATTATGGCTTCTTCTGTCCATTTTTTATTGACTACCTTCTCGTCATAGTTTTCTGGTTGCTGAAAGAAGAATTTGCCATCAAGCCAAAAATCAGCAGGGTAAGTCACACGTTCTTTGAGTGCATTGCATACTTTCGGTAATTTTTCATCATTATAATCGACACCAGCTGCATCCAGGTCACTTTTGAGGTAAGTGGCAAGCGCTTCGCCCGATTTTGATTTGATATACTGCTGGTTAAACCATCTGGCCTTTTCAATGTCAAATTTAGCACCGGCCTTACCGATTCTTTCGATAGAAAACGCTTCGATGAGCTCATCTATTGAAAATAACTCTTGCTCGGTCCCAGGGTTCCAGCCTAAGAATGCTAAGAAGTTAATCAGCGCATCCGGTAAATATCCTGCTTCTCTAAATCCGTTAAATTTTTCAGGGTTCCCATCTTTGCCGGGGAATGTGCCCTCAATAGGAAAAACAGGGAAGCCATGTTTGTCGCCATCGCGTTTGCTTAGCTTACCATTTCCATCTGGTTTTAATAGCAATGGAAGGTGAGCAAATTGTGGCATACTGTCTTCCCAGCCAAGAAATTTATATAGTAAAACGTGTAATGGGGCAGATGGTAGCCATTCTTCTCCTCTGATTACATGAGTGATTTTCATATAATGATCGTCTACCACATTGGCCAGGTGATAAGTAGGCATTCCGTCTGATTTCATCAACACCTTATCATCAATAGCTGCAGCCGAATGTACCATTACCCATCCTCTTACCATGTCATTGAGTCTTACTTCCTCCTTCAATGGCACCTTCAGTCTTATCACATACGGTTCACCAGATTCGATTCGTTGTTTCACTTCTTCCTCAGGCATTGTGAGAGAGTTTTTCATCTGTGCTCTGGTGATGGCATTATATTGAGGAGTAGCAACCTTTGCAGCTTTGAGTCTTTCTCTCATAGCATCCAGCTCCTCTGCCGTATCGAAGGCATAGTAAGCATTGCCCTCGTCTATTAACTTTTGTGCATACTTAGCATATAAATCACTTCTTTCAGATTGTCTGTAAGGACCGTAGGCACCCCCTTTTTCAGGGCTTTCGTCAAGCTCTATACCCAACCATGAAAGTGACTCTGTAATATACTTTTCTGCGCCTTCAACGAAACGCGTTCTGTCCGTATCCTCAATACGCAGAATCATCTTACCGTTGTTTTTTCTGGCAAAAAGATAATTATATAGTACAGTTCTTACTCCACCAATATGTAAAGCTCCGGTAGGGCTAGGGGCAAATCTTACTCTTACTTCGTTCATTTATCTTGATCTATATTAGGCTGCAAAATTAAGAAACTAAACCAAGTTAAATAAGCGAATCAGTCCATCTTTAGGGTTTGCATAAGTACATTGTGGCTCTCCTTCACCTTTTTAGAAAAATAAAATAAGGTAACAAAGTAGTTGGCTAGCCCGACCAACAATGCTGTGATGGCGTAGGCCTTTTCATGTACGATGAAAAGAAAGAATAAAAATATCAACAGGCATATGGCTGACCAGAGTGTCAGGAACATAATAGAACTGAAGAATAGCTTAAACTTGAGGTAAACAATACAACCCATTGAGGTTTCATCTATCTCACCATCAATAATCGGAAGGAAATTTTCAGGAGCGTCTACTTTTAGTGATACTCTAAATGTAGATTGCTCGACTCTACCAATAAATGTGGCCCTTTGGTCAATATCTCGCTTAGAGAGAGAAGGGGCACATGTTAACCGCTTAAGCCTGCTGATTACCTCGCTGGCCATATAGGAGGAGACAATTGTTTCTTGCTTAAGCGGTATGAATAACATTTATTTTATAGCAATACAACTTATTTCAACGTTTACGTCTTTGGGTAGGCGACTAACCTCTACAGTTTCCCGAGCCGGTTGCTCAGAGGGGAAAGACTTACCATAAACCTCATTTATTTTTTGGAAGTTGTCCATATCAGCCACAAAAATTGAGCATTTTACTATGTTTGAATAGTCCATATTGGCCTCTTTTAGAATATACCCAAGGTTTTTCATCACCTGCTTGGTTTCCTCTTCAATACTTCCATTGATCATATTACCTGTTGATTGCTCAATTGCTATTTGACCTGAAACATACAGTGTATTTCCTGATAAAACA
>NZ_SMMD01000361.1 GCF_009711475.1 Fulvivirga aurantia | reverse complement strand
AGAGATAGAAAGCGTTTTACTGTCTTTTCTAAAAAAACCGCTGAATAATAAAAATGTAAGTAAACCGTAAACAAGACCACTGGCTCCCACATGATAGGCATCTCTTGCTGCTATCCACACCCAAAAGCCTGTTATCAAATAGATTAGTACAATTACATGCAGCGCAATACGATCGTAGAAATAAAAAAGCCCAACTCCTAATACTAGAATTGGGAAAGTGTTTGATAGTAGGTGAAAAATATCGCCATGAACTAAGGGGCCGGTTATTATACCAACTGAGCCTTCAAGGCTTCTGGGTAAAATACCAAATTCGGTAAGGTCTATGTCAAAGGCAAATTCGGTGAGCTTGACTAACCAAATAACCACTACAAAAGAAAGTGTAGCATATAAACTTCTTCTCAACCTTGTCCTACCCTCATTCATTCACAGATACTTAGTCCATTAACTCTTCGTCCTGTGTTTGAAACGTATAATAGGTATCGTCAAGTTTCAAATTATCTTCATTATAATCTTTAACAAACTTAGAAATAACCTCTTTTGTGATCTCATCTACGTTAAGCCCAACATCGAGCCCTACTCCAAAATCGATATTTTCATCGAGTTCAACGTGCTCTTTTACCTTTACCTCGCCATCTTCCTCCAATTCAGTAATCACCTCGGCCATATAAAGTCCGATTTCTTCCTCTTTATCATCGAGTATTTCCAAATCACCATTCTCATCCTCCTTATACCTTATACTCTCAAATTCAGGGAAGTTTTTAGCGGCTTTATGCTCGGCTATTTCATATAATTCGCTGTTATAATGCAACCTAAGAGTATAGATTACCGCATCATAAATTACCTCTTTACCTTCATACATACCTACGAAGTAAAAGTTGACATACTCATCTGAGTTATCATCAGAGTCTACGATAACAAAGTTTCTTTTGGAGGCCTTCATTTTCTCTTGATACTCTTTGATAACTTCAGGCTCAAACCCTTTGTTAGTTGCTACCATAATGGTGATTTGTTAGTTGTTCATTCGTTCTTTTAATATAACAGAAATACAAATTATTAACAAGACATTTAAGCCCTATCATTTGTACTAAAACCCTGAAATAATGAGTTGAGGATCGATAGAATAACACTAAAAATAAGTGCCCACCAAAATCCATCAACCTCAAATCCGGGAACAATACTATCCGCAATCAATATAATTATTGCATTGATTACAAGTAGGAACAAGCCTAGTGTAAATATTGTTATCGGAATCGTGAGTATAACCAAAATAGGGCGGATAATAGTGTTCAACAATGCTAAGATAGCCGCCACTATTAATGCTACAGTAAATCCATCTACATGTACTCCACTTAGCAGGTATGAAGTAATGATGACAGCCAAAGCTGACAGTAGGAGTTTAATGATGAAGTTCATTTCAGTTTATTATTAGATCAGGCACCTAATTAATAACTAAAAGATGGACTTCGCAAATAAAAGTTAAGAGTTGCTTTCTTCTTTAAACCAGGTAGCATACATCGGGTAATTCTTCGCAGTTCGTTTTATCACCTCCTTCATGTTTTCACCGGTGTCTTTTACTTTTTTAGCTGGCACTCCTGCGTAAATCGAATTAGCCTCAACTACTGTTCCGGGGAGTATAATCGCTCCGGCAGCTATTACCGCTCCAGAATGCACTACAGCATCGTCCATTATGATTGCACCCATACCTACCAGCACCTCATCATGTATGGTGCAGCCGTGCACGATAGCATTGTGAGCAATGGAGACTCGATTTCCAATTACGGTTTTAGATTTTTGATAGGTACAATGAATCACTGCACCATCTTGTATGTTGGTATCGTCACCAATTGTGATTGAATGCACATCGCCCCTCACGACAGCATTAAACCAAACGGTACAATTATTACCCATTGTCACCTCTCCCACTATCGTAGCATTATCAGCAAAAAAGCAGTTTTCTCCGTATTCAGGGGTTTTATTTCTAACAGTTTTTATCAAAGCCATAATTTCA
>NZ_SMMD01000755.1 GCF_009711475.1 Fulvivirga aurantia | reverse complement strand
TGCCCGAAGGCGACTATCAGGTCGCGGAAGAAGAGAAAAATCTAATCATGCACATCTCACTACCCATTGGCAACGGTTCAATTCTCATGGGAAGTGATACTTCTAAATCTTTTGCCCCAAACTTCACAAAAGGCAATAATTTTTCTATTTCTATAGACACTGACAGTAAAGAAGAAGCTGAACAAAAATTCGAACAATTGTCAAAAGGAGGAAAGATTGTGATGCCTATGCAAAGCACATTTTGGGGTTCGTACTTTGGAATGTTGACCGATAAGTTTGGTATACAGTGGATGGTCAGTTATGGTGATAATGGAAGCAATTGATAGGATTTATAAACTTTGATAAAAAAAATCACACTTGCTGTGATTTTTTTTCTTTTAAGGCGACTAATAAGAAAATCACCGGAGGTTTAATGAGTAAAACTGAAAGATTCACAGAACTTATAAAGGCTAATGAAGGCATCATCTTCAAGATAACTTCTGTTTACTCAACAACTGATATTGATCAAAAAGATCTTTATCAGGAAATCGTAACACAGCTGTGGACAGCTTTTGATCGGTTTAGAAACGAATCTAAAATTAGCACCTGGATTTATAGGGTGGCATTGAATACAGCTATTACCAACATTCGAAAGGTAAAAAAGCAAGGATTTAAAGTGCCAATCGATCAGGCGGTTTTGAATTATGCAGAAGTGACAGATCCATTACTTGAAGAGCGGATAAGGATGCTTTATAAAAATATAGAATCCCTTGACGAATTAGATAAAGGTATTGTGTTGCTGTATTTAGAAAAAAGAAGTCATGATGAGATAGCACAGATTATTGGACTTTCTGTAAGTAATATCGGTACCCGCCTCTCTAGAATTAGAAATAAATTAAAGACTCAAATGACAAATAAAGTTAGCCATGGAACTTGAGGAAATGAAAAATATTTGGTCTGATATGAGTGATGAGCTAGACAAACAAAAAAAGCTCACTCAAAAACTCATAATTAAGATGGCCCATGAGAAAAGTAGTTCGAGACTAGGACGTATAGTTATGGCCGAATCTATTGGGACAGTGATTACTGTAGTAGCCTTGATTTTTATTGGTATTAACTTCAACAAGTTTAACTCACTAATCAATATAGTGGCTGCGAGTGGTACATTCCTTATTTTATTTGTGTCAGTTATAATGGCTGTACTCCTTATACGAAAGGCTAACCTGATAAATATTCAGGAAGACACTTATATCGGAGCACTTAACCATTACACTGATTTGAAAAAAATGCTCAGGTTTTATAAAAGGTTTAGCATAGCAATGTATGTAATTATGCCCTTTTTTCTAATTCCGGTAGTATCGGTTTTAGCCGGTAAAGACTTATCACAAAACTTGAGTGAGTTGTGGGAAGTCATATTAGCTTGTGTGTTGATTTTGCCAGTAGCGTGGTTAGCGATTGCCTGGTTCTACAAGACTAATTTGCGGAATGTAACGGCAGCATTTAAAGAAGTTAAAAATATAGAAAATGATGAATGACATGATAGTATTGAGCTGGAAAAAAGGTCTATTTCGCTGTGTTTACCAACTGTTTGCCAATGGTAATAAGATTGGTCAACTAAAGGAAAAGAGATGGAGTCAATCTGCAATAGGTGTATCTGGAGGAAAGAATATCCTGTTTCGTGTTAAAAACAGTTTTGTTCAATCAACAGATATAATAGATATAGAAAGTGGATTGACTATAGGGCGTATTAAATATAACTGTTGGTGGCCAAAGGCAAAGGTAGAAATGGAAGGTAAAACCTATAGTTGGAGTTTTACTAATATATGGACAACAAAATGGAAAATTGCCGATGAAGAGAATAACGAGGTAAAATTTTCTGGACATTCTGTCAAGGGACAAGTGTATTCTCCTATAACGGACAGTAAAATTTTACTTACCGGCCTGTTTATAGCAAATTATTACTGGCAGTTACATATTACTTATCTGGCCTGTGTTTTTGCGCTCTTCTTTATTCCCTGGTTATAAAAGTCTGCATATTTTGTTTTGATAGCTTCACAGTTGAATTTGCTTTTGCTATTTTCGGAGAGCATTTAAAACAACATGATTTATGAAAGCCTACATTAAGTATTTATCGGTTTTAGCATTTCTGGGATTAATCTCGTGTGGTCAATCTTCTACCAAAGAAGAATCTGAAACGCATCAGGCCACTGATGAACTAAATAGAACAGAAGAAACAAAAGCTGAAAATGAGGTGATATCATTTAATGGTGTCCAGGTAACGGGAGTTACAGTTTCTGATAATGGACGTATTTTTGCCAACTTTCCTCGCTGGAGAGAAAATGTACCTTATTCTGTGGTTGAGGTCAACAGTGAAGAAGGAGGTTATCAATCCTACCCAAATCTTGGCATGAATAATTATAATCCTAATTCAGAGGACTTGGATGGTATTTTTATGTGCGTTCAATCGGTATTGGCTCATGATGGTAAATTGTATATCCTCGATACGAGAAACCCCATGTTTAAAGGTGTAAAGGATGCTCCAAGGGTTTTTGTTGTAGACCTCAGTACAAATAAGTTAGATAAAGTATTGAAGCTTACAGAAGGCTCTTATAAACAAAATTCTTATGTCAATGATTTGAGGGTTGACGACAAAAACGGGAAGATTTATTTCACAGATTCGGGTGAGTCGGGCCTTATTGTAATGGACTTAGCAACGGGAGAGAGTAAAAGGGTGCTCGATGACCATCCTTCAACCGCTGCTGAGGTTGATCATCTGGTGGTAGATGGTAAGAAATGGGAGAACACAGTGCATAGTGATGGTATCGCATTAGATTTAAAAAATGACAAACTCTATTACCACGCGCTTAGCGGTTATACATTATATGCTATACCAACAGAGGCACTCATTTCATCAGATAACCCTGAAAAAGAAGTAATTGAGGTAAAAAAGACAGCCGCACCAGACGGTATGATATTAGATGATAAAGGCAATTTATACTTTGCGGATTTAGAAAATAACAAAATCAACTATCTCACTCCTGATGGTGAAATAAAAACATTAACAGAAGGCGAAGATGTGAGTTGGGCCGATACATTTAGTATCTATAACGGTGAATTATATTATACAAACTCTAAAATACACCTGGCAGGTGGAGATGTGTCAGACCTAAACTTCCCGATTTTGAAGGTGTCGCTTCCATAATGTATCAATTCCTTGAAAAATTAGATTTATCAGACAATCAAAAAAATGCGATAATAGACTTATGGAACAATGGGTTTCCTGTAGGTATAAGACACCCGGACTTAAATTCATTCAATAAATATTTAAATAGCTTAAGTAACCATAGGCATGTCATCGTCATAGATGGTGATAAAATTAAGGGGTGGTATTCTGATTTTATAAGGCAAGATGAGCGATGGTTTTCTATGATTCTTGCGTCTGACATACAAGGTAGAGGGGTGGGAAGCAAATTACTGAACATGGCAAAAACCAAAAATCGAGTGTTGAATGGATGGGTTGTCGATCGTGATAATTATTCTACTGCAAGTGGTTTGCCATACAAACCACCCGTAAAATTCTACCTAAAAAACGGATTTAAATTAATTGCTGAAGAGCGACTGGAATTAAAGGAGCTTTCTGCTGTAAAAATACAATGGATAGCGAAGTAGCAGAGCACATAGATTATTTATGCATAACGAATATTTAAACCGACTGGGGCTCTCACCTGGTGCTACTAAGCAAGAACTCAAAAATGCGTATCGTACCCTCTCCAAGAAACATCACCCTGATGTTTCGAAGGACCCACTAGCTAAGGAGCGATTTATCGAAATTACCGAGGCTTATAATTTTCTTATTTCAGTTGGCCCAAAACCACATAATGAAAATGTAAGGTATGATTATAACCCATTTGAAAGGGAATATGAATCAAAAAGAAATCAGGCAAAGGCACGAGCCCGGCAGATGGCGCGTGAGAAAGCGCTTTACCAAAAGGAGCTAATCACAACGTTTTTGTCTCGCTATAAAATTTTTGTAGTGCTTATTGTGTGCTTCAACATTATGCTGTTATTAGACAGCAATTTGCCGATGACAGAGGTAAGGCAAGAAGTGCTCTCGATATACGAAATTAGACAGGGCTCAACTCATATTGCCGATAAGATTAGGTTTAGTGATTATATCATGAAATTTGAGAAAGGCGAAGTTGTAGAGCTCATGGTTTCGCGATACGCGGTAGTATTTGTGACACCAATTTTCGGAAAGCCATTAAAGGCAGAGTTAGAAGTATTGGGTCAAAAACAACTTCACAACCATTCGATGGGTATATATAAGATTTATATGTATCTCATTCCTTTTGTATTGTTCATGGGTTTTCTATATCTCAAATCTATAGGTAACGATGATAATAGAGTTTCTATGGCCATATTGATGTCCTTTCTTACGCTCATTCAACTTTTTATGCTCGTCTATTTTTCTGACAACCTTTAGACGTTTAGTCAAACAAATAGTAAAAACGGCTTGTTTTTATTTTCATGGAAATAGAAAAACCCAAGCTAGTTTACGTATCTGATGAAGATCCGGGGTTTACCCGACACAAATGGGGTAGGGGTTTTATATATAAAAATGAAGATGGGGTAAAGATTAGTGACCAGGTCATCATTCAGCGTATAAAAGACCTTGTTATACCTCCGATTTGGCAAGAAGTGTGGATTTGTCCTGATGAAACAGGTCATCTTCAAAGTACTGGTAAGGATATGAAAAGCCGCAAGCAATATATTTACCATACAGAGTGGGTGGCCTATAATCAACAAACTAAGTTTGCAAGACTCAAAAAATTTGGTTCAACCCTACCGATAATAAGAGCGCAGGTAGAAAAAGACCTTAGAGATAAGGATTGGAGTAGAAAAAAAGTATGTGCGCTGGTCGTACACCTGTTAGATGAGCATTACCTGCGAATCGGTAATCAATACTATACAGACAGGAATAAAACCTATGGGCTTACCACCTTAAGACGAAAGCACTTAGATGCCACTAAAAGTAGTATAACATTTAATTATAAGGCCAAAAGTAATAAGCATAGGGAAATAAAAATTGAAGATCAGCGCCTGGTCTCTTTGATTAAAGAAATATCTGATTTGCCGGGATACGAAGTGTTCCGCTATAAGGATGAGTCCACCAAATGGACTTCTATAGACAGCTCTGACGTCAACGAATATATAAATAACATATCCGGCAAGCCATTTACAGCCAAGGACTTTAGAACCTGGGCCGGCACAAAGCTCGCTATTGAATATTACGACAAGGCAAAAGAAGAAGTGAGTCAGAATAAACGACTCACACTTGAGCCAACATTGATTAAAAAAGTGGCCAAATCACTAGGCAATACCGTGGCAACTTGTCGTAAATACTACATTCACCCGGCAGTGTTAGAGGCAGTGGTTAGCAATGGGGTAAATACCACCGCAAGTTATACAGATGAGCACCTTGAAGATTCCGAACAACTGATTTTAGACCTCATCTAGCAAAGTGTGTGATATACATCACATCATAATTGTGATATACCTCCTGTTAGCCTTTAGGTCTGTAATCTAGCTTTGTAGCAGTTAAAATTTAATAACCATTTAAACGTGAAGAAAATGAGTAGAATAACTAAAGTTCTAACAATATTATTACTGGCACTTACTATTAACAGTCTAAATGTATATGCCCAGGATCAGAAAAAAGAAAAAATACTATTTGTAGTAACCAGTCATGGCGAAAAAGGTGACACAGGCGAGCCGACAGGCTATTATTTGAGCGAAGTGGCTCACCCTTGGGCTGTGCTAATGGATGCTGGTTATGAGATCGAATTTGTGAGTCCGGAAGGAGGCAGTGTTCCTGTAGATGGCTTCGATGTAGAAGATCCTATAAACCGAAAGTTTTGGTTAGATAAAGAATATCAGATCAAGCTAAACCACACAAAAAAACCTAATGAAGTAAACCCAGATGATTATGTAGCCATACATTTTGCTGGTGGTCACGGTACTATGTGGGATTTTCCTAACAATAAAAAACTAGCCAAGATTGCCTCTACGATTTATGAGAAGAACGGGGTAGTAAGTGCGGTTTGTCACGGGCCTGCCGGTTTGGTAAATATCAAGCTTAGCAATGGTAAATATCTTGTAGATGGAAAAACTGTAAGCACATTTACCAATGAGGAAGAAAGAGCGGTAGAGTTAGAAGATGTTGTTCCTTTCTTACTTGAAACAAAACTCGAAGAGCGTGGAGCGATTATATCAAAAGCAGATAATTGGCAATCAAAAGTTTCTGTAGATGGTAGACTTATCACAGGTCAAAATCCTGCTTCTGCTCATGATTTGGGCAAAGCTATCGTAGAAGTGCTTCAGACGAAGTAATTGATCTTACTAGTTACAATAGAAAGTATATGAGTAAACTTAGAATAGGTATTGTAGGCACAGGTATGATCTCCAATGTAGTGGCTAAAGCAATTTTGGAAGCCGAAAATGCAGAGATTGGTGCCGTGGCTAGTCGAAAAAAAGAAACCGCTGATGAATTTGCAGGTAAATACAATGTAACCAACAGTTATGGTAGTTGGAATGAAATGATTCAGTCCGGAACCATTGATGCAGTTTATCTGGGTGTGCCAACTACAGCAAAAGAAGAGATTGGTGTAGCTACAGCAAAAGCAGGGTTACATTTATTGGCTGACAAACCTTTTAACGGATATGATTCTGTGAGAAAAATGACAGATGTGTGTCGTGAAAATAATGTAGTGTTTATGGATGCTACACATTTCGTGCACAATCCGCGTCATTTAGAAGTGCTTAGCAAAATGAAAGAATCGATAGGAAATTTAAAGGGAGTCAACACATCATTCTTTTTTCCTATGGAAGACAAGGACAACATCAGGTATAATCCTGAAATGGAGCCTACTGGTGTAATTGGTGATATGGCCTGGTATAATGTGAGGGCTATGGTCGAGTACCTGCCAGGTGATAAGGAGATAAAGAAAATAAGTACAGTTGCAGAAAGAGATGCAGAAACTAACGCATTTTCAAGAGCTGGAGGTGTAATAGAGTTTACCGATGGCACATCTTCTTTATGGAATGCCGGCTTCAACTCTGGTGTTTGTGTGATGGATATCAATATTTTAGGCGAAAGAGGCCTTATAACCATGGATGATTATGTATTAGACTGGGACAAAGGTTTTGCCTTTGAAGAAGGACCGTCTTATGATATTGGTTATACTAAAAGAGAGGGTATGGCGACACCCAATGAGTTTGAAAGAAATTCAGTGCCTTACCCAAAAAGCCAGGCAGTGCAAATGATTGAAAACTTTGCAACCTTGGTCTCCGATATTCAGAAT
>NZ_SMMD01000334.1 GCF_009711475.1 Fulvivirga aurantia | reverse complement strand
TGGCTCCCCCCAGGTAAAGAAATGTATTTATTGTATTAATTTTTTTAACCTTGGTCAGGTATAAGCGACTTTGCGTATTGTCAGATAGGTCGCGATTTAAATTATTTAAAGTAAGTTTCTTAAGCAGGCCGTATTTCTTTTTGTAATAATCAACCGTGGTGGAATGAAAGGTACCTCCGGGCACGCCCATGCCAGGAGATCCAGGAGAATAATAAGTTTTAACCGTAGAAAAGGCGCTGATGCGCGGGCCGTGTATTTCCCTCAAGTAAAATTCTGATCCAAATCCTTCAGGGTCAGCTTTTAGGAAATATCCTTGAGCATTTTGATAGTAAGCAACTTGCGCCTTTTCAAATCGCACTGAATCATCGATGATAAAATGTGATTTACCAAAGGCAGGTGTTTTATGCTTTAATGAATGAGGATAGATCACCTCTCCATTGGATAAACCCAGGACTAGCTGGCTAGTATCTTGAGCCTTAAGTCCATAAGAGAGGAGGAAAATAAGAATAAAGCCAAAGATTTTAACCATAATAATTAATTTGATTTTTGAGATTTGACTATCTGAAAATTGAGTTTTGGTATATCATTTAAATTATCCACCTTAAATCGAAAAATCTGTCTTCCGAGGCCCAACCCAAACTCTTGTAAATTAAATTGTACCCACGCGTCATCAGTAATGTCCTCCTTATCAAATACAAACATCAGGGTAGATGCGTTGCCCATACCGTATGTCCTTGAAAAAACATAGTCCGCTACTTCTACCGTATCTTGCTCTGAGGTCGTCAGGTTGGTGTACTGTCCCATCCTAAATGACAAGGTTTGCACCAAATCACTAAATTGTCCATAATCCTGGCTGCTGTAGAGTGCCTCCTTATTGTCTTTAGAAAGGCTTAAAATGAAATAATAATACTTGTTATATTTTTCTTTGAGCTGTTGGTATTGCTTGTCTGTAATTTCAAGGCTGGTATTTTCTTGCAAAATCAACAGATCAGTAGGGCGATAAGTAACGGTAGCTTTATAACCACGGTACTCTTTGGTTTTGCTTAAATTATTGTCTTCATCAGTAAGATAGGTCTGAAGCTCAGACTCAGTCATATATTCAGGTTGACAAGCACAAAGGCTACTCATCAATATCAATAAGACAGGGTAAATTAATTTAGCCACTATAGAAAATTTCAAAATTATTACTGTCCGGTATATTGTTTATTTAGCCCTTCCAGCACCTCATCTGTGATATCTAGTCCGTCCTCTGCGTAGGCAATATTGCCGTATTCGGTAGCAGCGAAAATGATTCTGTAATTATGCTTTTCACCGTATTGTTTTATAAAAGCATTCACCTCTTCTAAAACCTGTTGCGTCATTTGCCCATCTTCCTGGCCTGCTTTTTCCTGAATGGCTCTTTGGTAGTCTGCTAATTGTTTTTGCTTGGATTGTATAAGTTCACGTGAAAGCTCACGCTCTTTTTTAGTCATTGTTGTGCTTTCTTTCTCATATGCCTTTATAGAATTTTGCACTTCATTAGCCAGCGTATCTACATTGGCTTTCCATTGATTTGCTTTTTGTTGGTAAACCTTACGGGCATCAATCATTCCCTGGTAACCGTTGATAAGTCGACCTGATTCGATGTAAACTGTACGTTGTGAAGAATAATGCTCGTAGTATAAAAAAGAGAGAGCGATTGTAAAAAGTACGAAGAGAGAGAGTTGTAAAGTTTTGTTCATCCAACTATTTATTGGGTATTATAATTAAGACAAGCTGCAAACCTAATAGGTAAAAAGTTACCAAACCAATCGAATATTACATATTACTTACA
>NZ_SMMD01000608.1 GCF_009711475.1 Fulvivirga aurantia | reverse complement strand
GGCCAGAAGTACAATTTTATTGTTGAGTACTTCAACTACGCCACCGGTGATATTTATTTTATCTTCACCTTTGCTAAACTTATAAACAACCTCACCTTTATCTAGTGTGCTCACTAGTGGTGCGTGGTCATTTAAAATTTGAAAAGTACCGTCTACTCCGGGTAAAGTCACTACTGAAACTTCTCCTTCGTATACTTTTTTTACTGGTGTTACTATTTCTAAAAACATATGTATATGTTTAAAAGCTACCCATAAAATAATGAGTAGCTTATAAAATCATTTATTTTTTAGCTTCTGCAAGCATTTTTTCACCTTTAGCAATGGCTTCTTCGATAGAACCCACAAGGTTAAATGCCATTTCAGGAAGGTGATCAAGCTCACCATCCATGATCATGTTGAAAGCTTTGATGGTATCTTTAATATCAACCAATACGCCAGGTATACCTGTAAACTGCTCAGCAACATGGAAAGGCTGAGAAAGGAATCTCTGCACCCTACGCGCTCTGTGTACAGCTTCTTTATCTTCATCAGATAGTTCGTCCATACCAAGGATAGCGATGATATCCTGAAGTTCTTTGTAACGCTGTAAAATCTCTTTTACTCTTTGTGCGCAGCTATAGTGCTCATCACCAAGTATCTCAGCACTTAAGATTCTTGAAGTAGAATCTAGTGGATCCACCGCTGGGTAGATACCAAGCTCAGAAATCTTACGGTTAAGTACTGTAGTAGCATCAAGGTGAGTAAAGGTAGTAGCAGGAGCAGGGTCAGTCAAGTCATCCGCAGGTACGTAAACAGCCTGTACAGAAGTAATTGATCCTTTCTTTGTAGAAGTAATTCTTTCCTGCATGGCACCCATCTCCGTTGCCAATGTAGGCTGGTAACCTACCGCTGAAGGCATACGTCCAAGAAGTGCAGATACCTCAGAACCAGCCTGAGTAAATCTAAATATATTATCGATAAAGAATAGGATATCTCTTCCTTGTCCTTCACCATCTCCATCTCTGAAGTACTCAGCAACAGTAAGACCAGAAAGGGCCACTCTTGCTCTCGCTCCAGGAGGTTCGTTCATCTGTCCAAATACAAGTGTAGCCTGTGATTTAGCAAGCTCGTCTTCGTCAACTTTAGATAGGTCCCAATCGCCTTCTTCCATTGATTTAACAAACTCCTCACCATACTTAATTACACCTGACTCAATCATTTCTCGAAGCAAGTCATTTCCTTCTCTCGTTCTCTCACCAACACCAGCAAATACAGAAAGACCAGAGTATGCTTTAGCGATGTTATTGATAAGCTCCATGATAAGTACTGTTTTACCAACACCAGCACCACCAAAAAGACCAATTTTACCACCTTTTACATAAGGCTCTAAAAGGTCAATTACTTTAATACCTGTGTAAAGTACTTCTGAAGAAGTAGAAAGATCTTCAAACTTTGGTGCAGCTCTGTGAATAGATAAACCAGTTTTGCCGCTTGGTTGCTTGATACCGTCAATTGCCTCTCCAATTACATTGAAAAGACGACCTTTAATGTCGTCACCTGTAGGCATTTTGATAGGAGCACCTGTGTCGGTTACTTCCATACCACGTACCAAACCTTCGGTACTTTCCATAGAGATTGTTCTTACTCTATCTTCACCAAGGTGTTGCTGACACTCAAGTACCACTTTCTGACCATTTTCTTTGGTTACAACCAGTGAGTCAAGAATGTTAGGCAACTTAGCACCCTCAGCATCAAAGCTTACGTCTACTACGGGGCCGATTACCTGGGTAATTTTACCAATATTTGCCATCTTTTATTGTTTTATAGAAATGATTTAATGCCTCGATATTTTCAGTCCGCAAAACTACAGCTTAAATAACATAAAGCAAAAACAACCCACTTTTTTTGGTTATAAAAATTTAAAGATCAGGCATGTAATACAATACGGAAGGTCGTGCCTTTGTTTTCTTCTGATGACTTTACGAAGATTTTTCCCTTATGATAGCTCTGTATTATTCGTTTGGCGAGCGTAAGACCAAGGCCCCAGCCTCTTTTTTTAGTTGTAAAACCAGGGTTAAATACCTGCTTGATCTTTGTTTTTGGTATGCCCTTTCCGCTGTCGGCTACATCTACAAATACCCGACCTTCGCTAGCCTTAAGTATGTAAACAGTGATTTTGCCAGTTCCTCCCATCGCATCAACGGCATTTTTACACAGGTTTTCTACCACCCACTCAAATAAAGGTGCATTTACCATCGCAATTATATTTGGAGTCAGCGCATGCACGCTAAAGGTCACTTTAGTTGATATTCTTGGCCTCAAATAATCAATAATACCATTGATAAGCTCTTCTATATTTTCTTCTTTTAAAACTGGCTCAGAACCAATATTAGAAAAGCGTTCAGTAATTACCTGTAATTTCTTCACATCCTTATCTAGCTCTGCTATAAGGGTTTTGTCCTGTACTTGCACCTGATCTTTAAAGTACTCAATCCATGCCATAAGGGAAGAAATTGGGGTGCCTAATTGATGTGCTGTTTCCTTGGCGAGGCCCACCCACACACGGTTTTGCTCGGCTGCTTTTGAATAATTAAATATAAGGTAGGCTACAAATCCAAAAAGGGCAATTACCGTAAGTTGCACGTAAGGATAGTAGGTGAGCTGGCGTAATAAAAACGAATTTTTATAATATACATATTGTACCCCATAAACCTGACCATCGTCTTCGAGCTCTATTTTAATAGGCTCATAGGTGTTTTTCATATCGTCTAGCTCTAAGACTAACTTATTTTGAATCTCTTGCTTAGACAGACTGCTATCGAGATCGATATTTCTATACTGACTAATATTCCCGGCCTCATCGACTAATATTGTTGGGATTGAGTTATTCTGAAATAGAATTTGATCGGTAATAAAGTAGAGGTTGTTATCAAGCGTTTGATTAGAGGTATACTCTAGTGCATTGGCAAATAGCTCGATCTGCTTCTGTTCTCGTTGCTCAAGTTGCTTTACAAGCACATTGGTATAATAAATAGAGCCCACACTTATAATTACTGATACGGCCAGTACCACCCATTTTATCTTAGATTTATTGTGATATAAGTCGAGGACACCGACTGATTTGGAAGTTTTTGTCATAGCAATTAAAGAACCTAACCAAATTAAGCCAAAAATATTGTATCGTCAATCGGTGCAAAAAGAGCTATTACAAAAAAAGAGGCTGCCTTGTCAGTTTTAACTAACGAAACAGCCTCTCAAAATGTGTTTTAAATGTTTAGTTCTTCATCATAAACCATTTGGCAAGTACCTTATAGTTTACTTTGGCACCATGCATGAGTATGCCTACACGATAGATTCTGCCGGCCAACCAAATGGTGAATATAAAACCACCAATAAGCATAACCATTGATAATGCGAGTTCCCAAAACGGTACCCCAAAGCCTATTCTTCCCATCATTACGATTGGGGAAGTAAAAGGTATAACCGACAACCAGAAACTAACCGGGCCACTTGGGTCATCAAACACAAACATTGACATACCAAAGAAGCCTATTATGATCGGTAGCATGATCGGTAGCATAAACTGCTGGGCATCGGCTGGTGTATCTACCGCTGAGCCAACTGCCGCAAATAAAGCCCCATATAAAAGATAACCACCAACAAAGTAGAAGATGAAAGTGGAGATAATTCTGGCAAATGGAATGTTACTTATTTCTTTAAAGGCTTTAGCAATTTTGGGGTTGCCCTGCAACTCAGCTGAAATGTCTTCAGCATTGCTATCATTATTTACCTGTGCAGCCTGTACTTCTTTAAGTGCTGTAGACGATGAGTTATCTAACAATAAGCTACCTGCTACTGTGTAAATTCCACCCATAATTAATACCCAAATAAGAATTTGGGTGAGGCCGACAGATGCAACACCAATCACTTTTCCTAACATAAATTGGAAAGGTTTTACTGTAGACACAATCACCTCAACAATTTTACTGTTTTTCTCTTCAATAACACCTTGCATTACTTGCCCGCCATAAACGAATAAGAAGATGTAAATGAGAAAACCAGTTGCATAGCCAATAGCAGAAGCGATACCGGAATTACTTTCTTTTTCTTCTTCAGAATCTAAGCTGCTTATCCTGGTATCCAGACTTACGCTGGTGTTGAGCTTAGAAAGAGTTTCTGAGTCAATCTGATATTTTACCAGTTTCAGATCCTTAATTTTTCTCTCAATAGAATTTTCGATGTCACCCACCACGGAAGGCCCGGGCGTGTTCTGCGTGTATAGTACAAATCCCTGTGGAGATTCAATGTCAAACTTAGGAATATAAAGTAAAGCATAGTCTTCACTTTGCTTATACGCTTCTACTGCCTGCTCGAGGTTATCTGAGGTTTGCACAAAAGTGAATCCATCAGTATTTTCTAATTCCAGATTTTCACTTTCATTTACGACTTGTACTACTCTGGCCCCCTCACTTTCTTTCTGCATTACCATGAGGTATCCCATACCGCCAATTACTGCCGGAAAAAGAATAGGCACAAGGAGTGTCGCAATTAGAAAAGACTTCTTTTTTACTCTGCTTATAAACTCACGCTGTATGATTA
>NZ_SMMD01000160.1 GCF_009711475.1 Fulvivirga aurantia | reverse complement strand
GAGCTATCGGCTCAGAAGAGATTTCAGGCTCCTGAGCATCATCTTTCATTTTAATTAAGTCACAACTATTTGCAGCTATGCTTATTAAGATAAAGAAGCTACCCTTTAATAAGTTGTTTATAAACATTTGTTAACTCTTCTTCATTTACAGTTATGATATACTTTTTTTGTAACTCATCAAGCCATTGTTTTTCCAATTGATTCTGATAATCAGAAATCACTAATCCTTTAATCTCGTTAAATGGCTTAACTTCCGGAGGTAGAGTTTCCTTAATGTACACGAGAATATGTCTATCATTGGCGCTTAATTCTTGTAAACCCTCCTCATTTTTCATACGATCTATTATGCTGTTCTCTCCGGCTTCGTATTTATCACTTTCTACCTGCAAGGCGAGCGTTGCATCTTTATTATACTTATCCTCTAATTGCTCTTTTGAGAAAGCAATAGAATCTCCGTTAGCGATTAACTTTTTAATTTCAGAAATAACCTCCTTGTTCTGACTGTTATAAATGATTGCGTCTACTCGCTTTTGCCATTTATAATTTTCTTTATTTTCCTCATAATATTCTCGCAGCCCCACACTGTCATCTACAGCCTTTTGCCATACTTCATCTTCCATGAGTTGAAACAACATAATCCCTTCTCTATATTCTTTCACTAGCATTTTGTAATCGAAATACTTCTCTTCGAGATGCTCCTCTTCGTACTCTAGTATTTTTTTATTCGTGAAATCTTCCAACAAACGATTAAACTGTTGTTCATAATTTCCAGATACTG
>NZ_SMMD01000035.1 GCF_009711475.1 Fulvivirga aurantia | reverse complement strand
TTGATTTTATCAGCTGAAACTGTACTATCTGTGCACATCAAAATATTATGTTTACAAGAAGAGTGCGGTCAGATAATGCTTTAGTAATGGGTGAAATGGATGTTATTAGACAGATCGATGTTTTTGATAAAGAAAGGGAATGGCTGGTTGAAGAGATCGTTTTAACCTCATTTGACCTATTGGTCATGCAAAAACGCTTTGAAGTAAAGCCGAATGATCCACTTATGTACGACCCATATGAGATTACTTCTGCAACCGCTGACTTATTCCCG
>NZ_SMMD01000830.1 GCF_009711475.1 Fulvivirga aurantia | reverse complement strand
AAAACTGAATAATAGGGAACTGAGCAGAATAAAATTTTAGAAACAATGGCTTAACATTGATCTTCCAAAATTATATGCAGTTTGCTTATTGGTTTTTTCTTCTGTTGAAGAATACTCTTTTTACCCATTTGGGAAGAATAATTGCACCAACAAGTAGGTAAGGATAATAGCTAATGATTCTCCATAACATGGCTGCTCCAATCGTATATTGATCTAAATAGCTGACGAACGACTGCATGAAGAAGTGTTCGGCAGTACCTGTGCTTCCTGGAGTAGGTGAGAGTAACATCACAATCCATAAAATAAGATGTTTGCCAAAGATTACGGCATGATCAATGATATCAAGGCCATCGGTATAAGCAGCAATCAGGAAGTTGAGAATCGCGTATCGGGCTATCCAGGCAACAATGGTTGCTGTTATAATACGTATCCAATAGCCGATTTTCTTTCCTTTGATCAGTGACGAGGCCCACATAACCTCATTGCCATGTTGGTATGCTGCATAGCGCCATTTTCTTAGAAACTTTAGGCTTGTGACTTTTATCAAAAACCACTTAAACAACCTGGGCCTGTAAAAGAGCGCCAGACACATCACCAGCGTGTAGATGGCGATTAGAGAATAACTGGTAATAAAGACACCACGCATGGTTTGGCCAAAGTCCGGAAAAATGTCATAGCCTATAATTAGTAATGCCAGTGGTGCGGTGACAACAAAGAAAAGGTTATCGAGAATGGCACTTAGCATCACAAAGGCCAACGACTTACCAAAGTTTATTTTCTCTTTGAGTAATATAAACACTGCTACGGCAGTACCACCCACTACTGATGGGGTAACTGCCGAGGCAAATTCCCAGAGAATAATCACATAGATACTGCTCGTCCAGGTGAGCTGCTTATTTGTAAGTGATCTTATTCTATAGACGTAGGCGGTTTCTTTAATCAGGAGCATGACAAAAGCCATAACCACAGGAAATGCTTTTGCTTGCCAGATCAGATTAAGTTTTTCTGTGGTGATATTGTCGTCAGACCATATCATGAAGACCACAAAACCAACGCTTATGGCGGCTGGCAACCAAACTTTATTGGGGTTTAAAGTCTTTAGTATTTTTTTAGTGTCAAGATTCATTTACCCGGCAGGTACCTCCTCCAATCGCTCAATCCAAAAATTATTAAATCCGATGCCAAGGTGCATGGTGATGAGGCTGAGTTGTAAAAGCTCCAAAATGGCCAGAAAATTAAAGATCACGGCAATTTTGTTTGGTTCAGCTTCGATAATCTTAGTAAAGGCCAGTTTAGGTGAGTCGGCCAATTTGTTGAGGATAAAGTCTTTTTGACCGCTTATGGTATAAGGATATTGTACCACCTGGTGAGTCGGCTTATTTTTTTCTAACTCATAGCGCTCAAGTACGCGTTGGTATACCTTGAGTAGTTTGTAAAGGTCTACATCCTGAAGCTCAGATTCTACATTTACACTCTCTGACAATAGTCTTATTTCTCTGGAAAGATTGCCTCTTTTCTCTTTGTCAATTTCACCTTCCTCCATGTTTTTGAGCTGCTCAAGTACCGATTTGTATTTCTTGTACTCCAACAGGTGTTTTACCAGCTCTTCTCTGGGGTCTATTTCATTACCTTCTTCGTCTAATTGAGGGCGAGGCAAAAGCATCTTTGACTTAATGCGCATAAGCGAAGCAGCTACTAAAATAAACTCGCTGGCCACTTCAACATTCATTTCTTCTAAACGGTGTAGATAGTCAAGGAAGTCGTTGGTAATCTTAGAGATAGGAATGTCATAAATATCAAGCTCGTCCCTTTCTATAAAGAAAAGTAGGAGGTCAAAAGGACCCTCAAATAATGGTAATTTGATTTCAAAGCTCAATTTATATGCATTTATATATTCAAGAGAATTTCAAAGATATTATTTATCAGTCTCATTTAATACCGATGTAATAGTAAAATCCTAAATTTGTGGGCTTAAGAGCTAAACCAACCGTTTGCATTAGGTATTTAAAACAGTTACCTTAATTTATTGTTTTAGCTGTGTTACCAGTTTTATGTTATGCTTATCGAACCAGGAAAATTATTAGCGTCTATTGACAATCCGGATGACTTGAAGAAACTAAAGCCAGAAGAATTGGTTCAGGTTTCTGAAGAGCTTCGCAATTATATAATAGACAATGTATCAGTATATGGTGGCCACTTTGGGGCCAGTCTGGGCGTGGTGGAGCTTACCGTAGCTTTGCATTATGTATTTAATACACCTTACGACCAATTGGTTTGGGACGTAGGCCACCAGGCTTATGGGCATAAAATTCTTACTGGTAGAAAAGATAAATTTCACACCAACAGGCAATACAAAGGGCTTTCTGGTTTTCCTAAAAGAAAGGAAAGCGAGTATGATACATTTGGGGTAGGGCACTCATCAACCTCAATATCTGGTGCCTTGGGTATGGCTGTAGCCTCTAAATATAAAGGCCTTGAAGAAAAGCAGCATATTGCCGTGATTGGCGATGGCGCCATGACGGGTGGTTTGGCTTTCGAAGGGATGAATCATGCGGGTGTTTCTAATAGCAACATACTGATTATCTTGAATGATAACTGTATGTCTATTGACCCCAATGTTGGCGCATTGAAAGATTATTTAACAGACATTACCACATCTCATACCTATAATAAAGTAAAAGATGATGTGTGGAAGATTCTCGGCAAAGTAAGCAAGTTTGGACCAAACGCCAGAGAGGTAATTTCTAAAGTAGAAAACAGTATTAAATCATTTTTGCTTAGCCAAAGCAATATGTTTGAGTCGCTTAATTTGAGATACTTCGGTCCTGTAGATGGACATGATGTAAATCATATGGTGAGTGTGCTTGATGATTTAAAAGATATTAAAGGACCAAAAATTTTACATTGCATTACCCGTAAAGGTAAAGGATATGGTCCTTCAGAAAACGGCAACCAAACTACCTGGCATGCACCGGGTAAGTTTGATAAAGTTACAGGTGAGATTCATAAGAAAGTACCTGAAACACCACAGCCACCGAAGTACCAGGATGTATTCGGCCATACTGTGGTTGAGCTTGCCGAAAAGAATGATAAAATAGTTGGGGTTACTCCAGCTATGCCTTCAGGTTCATCAATGAACATAATGATGAAGGCAATGCCTGATAGAGCATTTGATGTAGGTATTGCAGAGCAACATGCAGTTACGTTCTCAGCAGGTATGGCCACACAGGGTCTTATACCGTTTTGCAATATTTACAGCACCTTTATGCAGCGTGCTTATGATCAGGTGATCCATGATGTGTGTATACAGGATCTTCCTGTGGTTTTCTGTCTCGATCGTGCCGGTTTTGCAGGCGCTGACGGCCCGACCCACCATGGAGCTTACGATATAGCTTACATGAGATCGATCCCTAATATGATTGTATCAGCTCCGATGAACGAAGAAGAGCTTAGAGACCTAATGTATACTTCTCAGCTACCTAGAGAAGGAAAAGCATTTACCATCAGATACCCAAGAGGGCAAGGCGTGATGCCGGAATGGCGCACCCCAATGAAGGAGATAGAAATAGGTACAGGTAGAAGAATTAAAGCTGGTGAAGAACTAGCTATTCTCACTATTGGCCATGTCGGCAATTATGCCGTAGAGGTTTGCGAAAATTTGGAGAAGGAAAATATCAATGTCGCTCATTATGACATGCGATTTGTAAAGCCACTCGATGAAAAGCTTTTGCATGAAGTTTTCAAAAACCACGATAAAGTAGTGACAGTTGAAGATGGTTGTCTCATGGGTGGGTTTGGTAGTGCGATACTTGAATTTATGGCAGACCACAACTACACCGCTCAGGTAAAGAGATTGGGTATACCAGACGATATTATTGAGCATGGTACACAGCTTGAGCTACAAGCAGAATGTGGTTTTGATCCTGCCGGTATAGAAAATACAGTTGTTGCGATGTTGGAGCCAACCCTGGCCAAAAACTAACTTAATCTGTAATGCAAGGCGATTTATTCTTTACCGATTCTGGTAAGGGATTTCCGGTTATTTTCATTCATGGTTTTTGCGAAACCAGTGAAATGTGGTTTGATTTTACTCAGCCATTTATAGAAGACTATAGAGTAATAACAGTTGATCTGCCTGGCTTTGGTAAAAGCCCGTTGCCAACAGGAGACTTTACTATTAAAGATGTTGCTAAACACGTATTAAACCTCTTAGATAAACTCGAGATACAAAAATGTGCCGCTGTGGGTCATTCTTTAGGTGGTTATGTGCTACTCGAAATGGTCAACACGCAACCTGATCGATTTACTGGCTTTTCTTTATTTCACTCCACTGCTTTTGCTGACGATACAGAAAAGAAAGAATCAAGAAATAAGGCTATTGAGTTTGTAGAAAAGAGAGGTGTCGAAGTTTTTGTCACCTCATTTGTACCACCCTTGTTTTATGTAAAGAATAGAAAACCGCTTTTAAAAACGATAGAAAAAGTAGTTGATATAGCAGCTACAACTCCACAAAATACGCTGATAAGCTACACCAAAGCCATGCGAGACAGACCTGATCGCACTGATGTATTAAATAGCTTCGATGGGCCCATTTCGTTTATTGCAGGAGATAAAGATACTTCGGTACCAATTGAGAAAACTTCTGAGCAAGTGCTGATACCTAAAAGAGCCATCGTTAACATTTTACAAGATACAGGGCATATGGGTATGTTCGAGCAACAGGAACGAACCACAGAAATTATTAAAGATTTTTTAAGGCTTTGTACAATGCCTGATTAACCGCACCCCAGGTTTTTCTTAAGGTCTCTGTCTGGCAAACCACCAAAGTCATTTTCTTCTTCCTCAAACCTTTCATCAGCTACCTCGTCTTTTTCAACCTTGGGTCGTTCATTCTCTCTATTTTCCTTTTTTGCCATATTATTTCCTTCTATAACCTTATCTGACGTTCTATCATGTAAAACATATTTTCATACAAAACAATTTCGTTCATTGTGTTATAAAAATCCCCTATAAATATGAGAAATATAACACTAGCCTTATTTGCCCTGTTGCTTTGCAGTATGTTTGCAAGTTGTAATCAAAAGGAAGACGCTGAGATGAATAAACCTGTACCTCCCAAGGCAGAAAAGATAGAAAAAAAACTTACGGCACACGGTCAGACAAGGATAGATAACTACTACTGGATGAATGACCGCAATGATCCAAAAGTTATTGCTTACCTGGAAGCTGAAAATGCATATACAGATACCGTGATGAAGCACACGGAGAACTTTCAGGAAAAGCTATATGATGAAATTGTGGGTAGAATAAAGCAGACTGATGAGTCTGTACCTTATAAAAAGAATGGCTATTGGTACTATACTCGCTTTGAAGAAGGACAAGAGTACCCAATACATTGCAGGAAGAAAGAAACCTTAGAGGCAGCAGAAGAGGTAATGCTTAATGTAAATGTAATGGCAGAAGGCCATGAGTATTTTAGCGTAGGCGGTCTTAATGTAAGTACTAATAATGAGTTACTGGCTTATGGTGTAGATACAGTGGGTAGAAGAAAGTATACGCTGTATGTTAAAAACCTGAAAACAGGACAAATATTAGATATGTCGATACCATTTACTACCGGTGGTAGTACCTGGGCTAATGATAACCAAACACTTTTCTACACCAAGAAGGATGAGAATACATTAAGGTCGAACCAAATATTTAAACATCGACTAGGCTCTAAAACAGAAGATGTGTTGATCTATGAGGAGGAGGATGACACCTTCTATACGGGCATCTATAAAACAAAGTCTCAAAAGTTTTTAGTGATATGGTCTGGCAGCACCCTTACCAACGATTATCGTATTTTGGAAGCTGATAATCCCGAAGGAGATTTTAAACCATTTACAACCCGTGAGGCTGGTCTGGAATACTCTATTCAGCACTTTGAAGATAAGTTTTATGTGATTACCAATTGGAACGCGACAAACTTCAAGTTGATGGAAACTCCTGATACAAAAACAGCCAAGGAGAATTGGGAAGAGGTAATTCCTCATAGAAAAGAGGTTTTCTTAGAAGGGGTGGAAGTATTTAAAAAACACATGGTTATTGAAGAAAGAGAAAAAGGCAATACCAACCTTCGAGTGATCAATCAGGAAACCAAAGAAGAACATTACCTTGATTTTGGCGAAGAGGCTTACACGGCTTACACCTCAGTAAACCTTGACTTTGATTCCGAACTATTGAGATTTGGATATACCTCAATGACTACCCCAAGCTCGGTGTATGATTACAATATGCGCACCCGGGAGAAGACGTTGCTTAAGCAGCAAGAGGTTGTGGGTGGTTACAATCCAGACGAATATGAAACCAAAAGGCTATATGCACCTTCACGTGACGGTGTGCAAATACCTATTTCATTGGTTTATAAGAAGTCATTAAAGAAAGCTGAAGGCAACCCGACTTTATTGTATGGCTACGGTTCTTATGGAGCTACGATCGATCCAGGATTTAGCTCTGTAAGATTGAGCTTGTTAGATAGAGGCTTTGTTTTCGCCATTGCTCATATAAGAGGAGGCCAGTTGCTAGGGCGTGAGTGGTATGAAGATGGTAAGATGTTTAAGAAGAAGAATACTTTTAATGACTTCATTGACTGTGGAGAATATCTTATCGATTCTAAGTATGCCATAAAAGAAGAGCTCTATGCACGCGGAGGAAGTGCTGGTGGCCTGCTTATGGGAGCTGTAATAAATCAACGACCTGACTTATTTAAAGGAGTGATTGCTGCCGTTCCTTTCGTTGATGTAATGACTACTATGCTTGATGAAAGTATCCCGTTGACTACAGGAGAGTATGATGAGTGGGGTAACCCTAACGAGCTGGAATCATATGAGTATATGCTTTCCTACTCACCATACGATCACGTTTCGGCACAAGAATATCCAAATTTGCTTGTGACTACAGGTTTACACGACTCTCAGGTGCAATATTGGGAGCCGGCCAAGTGGGTAGCCAAACTGAGAGAAATGAAAACGGGAGATAACACTATACTTCTCGAAACTAATATGGATGCGGGACATGGGGGTGCTTCCGGTAGATTTAAGCAATTCAAAGAAACAGCTTTAGAGTACGCATTTATACTTGACCTGGCTGGTGTGTCTGAATAACTAAGGTACTCGAGCAAGAAGACCTATGGAGCCTGGCCGATAGTAGCTACGGCTCCATTGTTTTTATCTATCCACGGACTGGCTTGAAGTTGATCGATACCATAGATATCTTCTCCAAAACTTACCAATCCATCTTTATTGACCCAGGCAGTACGATAATCTATGTAGACCGGTAACTTAGTTCTAAGACCAACCCAAACAGGTTCTTCTTTAAACATATGTTCATTTATCTTTTCTCTGTCCCAGGCTTGTTCCCTAAGAAGATATTCAGCTAATAAGTCGGGTGATTCTAACCTGATACAACCATGGCTCATTGCGCGGTACTCCTTATTGAATAAATAATCTGCAGGTGTATCGTGTAAATAGATACTCATGTTATTGGGCATCAAAAACTTTACTCGACCTAACGCATTTCCAGGACCTGGTTGTTGAACTACACGTAAGGAATTTTCATCAATAACTGACCAATCAATAGAGTCTGGATTTAAAGGTTCGTCACCACCATACCATCCTTTGTAAAGCTTATAGTTTCCTCTCTTTAAATAATTAACGTCCCTTTTAATTTTTGGTAGTATTTCTTCCTGAGTTATACTCTTAGGGACTTTCCATGTCGGGCTGAAAACGATGTGCTCGAGGGTTTCATCAAATACCGGAGTGTTATTGTCTTTGCTTCCAACTATAACTCTCATTTCTAAAGCCAACTCTTCACGTTCTCTTATATATAATTTGAATTCAGGGATGTTCACGTAAATATACTTTTCACCAAGATCAGACGGCATCCACCTTATCCTCTCAAGGTTTAGCTTTATCATTGCTATTTTTTCATCTACAGATCTGTTTAGCGCTCTAATTGTTCCTTTACCTACAACTCCATCTACTGCCAAGCCATGTCTGTACTGAAATCTTCTTACGGCATTGTATAAATCGTAATCAAATACCGACCTTTCAGAGTTACTCATTTTATCTTCTTTAAGATCACCCGAAGCGATAAGCCTGTCTCTTAAGGTGATTACAAAACTGCTTGTATCACCTTCTTCCAGCTTGATAGACGAAGGTAAAGTAGGCCACGCACCTTTGTGAGCTATGGCCTCATACATTTCCAAAGCGGATTGTAAATTTTTATAATCAGCGGTTTTTGGTGAAAGTAAAGCGATAGCATCCTGAACAGAGTTTTCTGCTAATACCTTTGCCACAGGCTCAAGATGACGCTGCCTGTTCCATCTACCCTGTATGATTTGCGGTACTGTCATACCGTTTGATAAATGCCAGGCATAAGTCACGTACGCGGCAGACATTTTGAGATCAAGGTCTATCAGCTCAAATAAGTTGAGGTCACTATCTTTTTTAAAGGCATTTTGAGAAAGGTTAAGTAGATAAGTCGCATTATAATTTGCTGTATTAAACCCATGTCGATTAGCTGTTAATAACTCACTCAGCATTACAGTAGAGTTCTCTAAAACACCTTTGGTAGACACCCAAATAAGATCATGGTCTCTGTGTCTATACAGCTCCTTCAGTTCTTTTGCAATGTGGGTCCTGTTTACATCGTCACTAATGTATCTTTTTACATCTACAGAATCTACATATTGAGCGATGTAAAACTTAATCTTAGATTTAGGAATAAGCGACAGGCTGTTTTGAGAGTACTCAAGCCTCTGTTTGGCCTGCACCTGGTTACGAAACTTATTAAAAGTAGTATCTATGGTTAGACTGGTGGTAGTGGGAGGAGTGTTACGCACACTACAACTACTAATCAAGACTATGATACTTATATAAATGAGATATTTTATTTTTTCTGCCAACATACCTCATATAAAGAAAAAGGTGTGCCATTGCCTCAAAATCAGTGATTTAGCACATTTTTTTGGGGTGTTTGTATAACAGAATCCTCAATTGTGAGGAAAAATTTTTGCTTTTGGTAGAAAAATTTATCCGTCTTGAAATTATTTTGTCCCCACTATCGTTGGTTGTCGAGTTGGCTGTTTAAAACATTTTGAACAAAAATAATCGTCACATTAATGAGAAAAGTTTTTATTGTTTTTGCTGCTATTTTGAGTGCCACATTTCAATTATCAGCATCAGATTTAAAAGGAGAAAAAGAACTTACCCTCAATCACTTCATCGAAAACAGTTACCAGACCCTTCTATTTGATGGAGAAAAACCAGATTTCGAAGTTTACAAAAAAGGATTAGTTGGTTTTTTAAATCTTAAGAGCCAAAACAAGTTAGCCAATGACAGCTTGCTTACCATCATCGATTTTAGGCTTTCTTCTAATAAGAAGAGACTTTGGATTATCGACCTTAAAGAGAATAAAGTTGTTTATAACTCACTGGTTGCTCACGGTAGAAATACAGGAAACGAATTTGCCAAAGTATTTTCTAACGTACCTAACTCAAACAGTAGCAGCTTGGGATTCTACATCACTGCAGAAAAATACTATGGCAAGCACGGACTTTCACTAAGATTAGATGGTTCTGAGCCTGGCTTCAATGATAATGCCCGCAGACGCGCTGTGGTAATGCACGGGGCTAATTATGTAGATCCATCTTATACAAAAGCTTATGGAAGGATAGGAAGAAGCTTTGGTTGCCCGTCAATCCCTATGAAGGATCATAAAAGAGTTATAAATATGATAGCTGAGAAAAGCTGTCTATTTATATACTACCCAGACAAAGATTATTTGTCAAAGTCCCAACTCATCAATGAGACCTTGGCTTATGATATATTAGAAAGCAACGATTTCCATTTCTAAGAAGAGGAAATACTGAGAATAAAAGAGACCGTCTCAAAAAGGTGAGTCATCCTGAGTATACGAAGG
>NZ_SMMD01000680.1 GCF_009711475.1 Fulvivirga aurantia | reverse complement strand
CATCTCTTTAGGTCTTTATTCAACTGAGTACTTAGAGCCTAGTCTGTCTATTTATTACATTCGTGATAATCTTGTTTCTCAACCTTATTTCGCGAGACATGGGAAGAAAGCAGAGCCCAAGGTAGCATCGAAATACGATGGTGTGGTGGCTAATTCTGATTTCCTTGCAGATTACTTAAGAAAGTATAATCAAATTTCAGAAATGGTAGGTCAAGGCTGTGACCTCTCGCTTTTTGATAGGCAGAAAGTAAAAGAGTTACCTCAGGATATGAAAGGTATTGAAGGGCCTATAGTCGGATATGTTGGCTATCTGACAAGTTTAAGGTTGGACATAGATATTATAGAAAATATCGCAAAAAACATGGATACCGGTTCTGTTGTACTTGTAGGACCTGAAGACGCAGATTTTGAAAATTCCAATCTTCATAATATAGAGAATGTTCATTTTTTAGGGAATAAATCCTCAGACATGTTACCCGCATACATTGCTTCATTTGATTGTGCAATTAACCCTCAAGTGGTAAATGATATGACCATTGGTAATTACCCTAGAAAAATTGACGAATATTTAGCAATGGGTACACCAGTAGTAGCAACCTACACACCTGCCATGGAGTACTTTGAAGATTTTGTTTACCTGAGTAAGTCACAAAACGAATTTTCAGAACTTGTTATGAAGTCGATTGAAGAAAATTCAGAAGCAAAATCAATTGCTCGACAAAAATTTGCTGAGTCACATACCTGGGAAAATAATGTAAATAGCATATATGAAGTAATGCGTAAAGTTGAGCCAATAATTACTTCCAAGAACTAAGATCACGGTTTATTAACTTTTCTAAGTTCTTGATGTCGTCAAGGTATACTTCTTCGGTAATCTTTCTATAAAGGTTATGATCAAGCTCTGGCCTCTTCAAATTACTGTTCTGAAGGTCGTTTACCATTTTTTGTAACCAGTTAACACTCTTGACTTTTGTGTAGAGGCGGTTTGGGATCAGAGCCTTTGCAGCTTTTTTAAAGATGCTATTGTGACCGAAGGTTCTGTCATAAAACTTATTTTTAATAAACCCTGACTTATTATATTCAATTGAGTCGTCAATGGTTTCAATATCCCCTACACCCAAAAACTCAAAAACCTCACTTAAAACAGATTTAGAATTTCGTTTTAAATCCTCGTGTAGGAGGACCTTAATATTTTCCTTTGGAAAGACATCAAAATAGCGTTTAAGGTTTTTATAATAAAACCCTTCTTTAACAAGATCATTTCTTACCCACCAAATTGATGATTTATCTAATACTTCTGAAAAATCTTGTGAAGGAAGTTCGTTTTCTCTGGCCAAATGTAAATACCTTGAATATAGTCGCTTGGTGGGCTGTCTTATTATGGCAATTATTTTTGTATTAGGAATATAATCTTTTATAACTTCCGCGGTCCCGTCAATGACCAAATACGTATTTGAGGTTTCTCCTAATAACTGATTTGGTTTTGAATCGTTGAACAATGACTTATAAGTCTCCAGATCTGTAACAGATTCTTTATAGTGCTGAAGAGCATCTTTGTCGAGAGATTGAATATCAATCTTATCATATGCAAAGAAATTTGGTTCTTTTACCGGACTCATATAAATCGCCTCATGCTGCTTCAAATAATTGTCAAGCGAAGTCGTGCCAGACTTGCCCGCACCAATGATTAAAAAGTCTGGTAATAATTTAGTCATATTTGAACAAATTTTGTTTAGTTGTTTTGTGTAATAAAAACAGTCATAAAAATACTAACAAATAGAGATTTGATGTCAATGAGATTACTCTTCATTTTATCCATTTTACTTTTATGCACTTTACTGCTTTTCGGTCTTGTAATATATAATGACAATAACACTGCAAATGACGTTGAGTTATCTAAAGATCAAATTTTACAAAGAGCCGTTTTTAATGAATTTTTAGGTATTAATTCGGTGCGGGAGCAAAATGAAGAGTGGATAAAAGATCAATACCAGATATCTAAATCTCACAGGATCTTTGGTATGGATAGCTATTTGTTTACCGGAGAAGAATTTGTAACTGAGTATAGAGGGAAATTTTTTAAAGTAGATTTAAGTATTCCTCACGATGAATATCCTAATGATCTGGTAGGGTTTAACCCAGCCAAAGGTGCTGGTAAATTTCATTTTGACTTATTCTTAAACCAATTAAAGGAGAATGATATACAGGCAATACCTGTACTTGCAAGAAATCTACTATATACTAACGTTCCAAAAGATAGCTTAATAAACGTCTGGCAAATCCCATACGACCAAGGGGGTGACCCGGAAAATCCGATGGACTACAAAGCGTATTCCTCATTTTTATTTCAGTTTACAGCTCGATATGGAAATAACAAACTGATAGAAAACGGTGGATCCATCAAAAAAGACTTGCTGAAGTTGACAACTGATAATGAGATTAAAGCAGGTTTAAACCTGGTTTTTGCCATTGAGCCAGGGAATGAAATGGATAAAGACTGGTTTAGTGAAAAAGAGTATGCTTCACCAAAAATTCTGGCAGCTTTTTTATCTGCAGCGATAGATGGTCATATGGGTCTTATGGGAGAAGGTCATGGTATCTTAACTGCCGACTCGACTATGAGGATTCTGTTTCCTAGTCCTACGGATATAAAGACAGACTATGTAAAGAATGTCTTACGCCATTTAAAGGGCTTGCGGAGCAAAGCGCCATCAAATGAATTTGAAGTTATACCCAAAGAAAATTTGATATTTACTGCCCATGCTTACCCTTTTGAGGGAGGCCAAACTGGTGAAGAAAGCACGATTGTAGAGGAAACAAGCATATTTGCTGATTCATATGAGTTTATTAAAGAGGTAAGAGAATTGTATGACTTCCCAGTCTATCTCACAGAAACTGGCTATGATAAAGTGAGTGATCAAATAAGCCCAATTGGAGCGCCCACAATCAGGCAAGATCACATAGGTGATCATGAGATTAGTGAAAGTGCACACTTAAGGCACCTTTTGAGGCTGTTGTTTACGACTTATGCAGCTGGATATGATAAAACCTTCCTTTTTACTTTAAAAGATCCTGTGGAAGTAGGAAAGAATGGTTATCAGACAAAGTTTGCAACAACAGGATTAGTAAAAAAACAAGGAGCAAAGTATCAGGCTTGGTATACGGTAAAACACCTTAAGGAGGTTTTAAGTGGGTATAATTTAAAATATGTTTACATGAAACAGCCACTTAATCTTATCTCATTAGAAGATGATAATAGTCGAGCTATAATATTTTGGTTGGGGACAAATAGAAATGACAAACTAAGTCTGAAATTTCCAAAAAGCTTATTATATAAATCAGAGCTTTATGATTTATCAGATTTTAACTCAACCAAAAGCTTACATTCCATTTGTTTGTCAGGTAGAGATACTAACACTGTAAAATTCACTGAATTTCCTCAGGTTTTAGTAGTGCCTAAATGATTAATCAAAAATGATATAAATGCTTATCTATCACTTAAATTTGAAGTTTAAATAAGAGAAAAATGAAAATGATTTTAGCTCAAGCGGCAAAAAAAATATTAGGGCAAAAGTTTTATAATGACTTAAGAGCTAAGTATTTATTTAGAGATAAAGAAAGTCCTTTTCCATTATTTCAAGAAACTCCGTTTTCTATGGACTGGAAAAGTTACAATAAGCCACCTAGCCATAGAAATAGTATCAAGATGACATATATCGTTTCTCCAACTCAGAGGAGCGGCACAAATTATTTAAGCCACATGCTAGATCTACACCCTGAGCTAGAGTTTCCATCTGGAGATGATTTGCCTGACGAGCAGTGTCTATATACTTATTCTGAAAATATTAAGAATTATGCCTATCAAACTGTCAGTACTTGGAATAAATGGATAAAATCTGGAGATAAAAAGCTAATTGAACATAGCATTGGATTGACGCAGTCAATGGGTTATGGTCTATTAGATTATTTTTCACAATTCATTAAGCCTGGAAGCTCACTACTATTCAAAACACCTGATGCTGGGCGTTTACAAAACATATTTCATATGTTCCCGTCTTGTAAAGTTGTGATATTAATAAGAGATGGACGAGATACCTTGGAGTCATTTTCTAAAAGCTGGGGTGGAGATGGAGCCTTTAAAAAGATGTGTGAAAGATGGTCTCATAGGGTTGATAACATCATGGAGTTTATTAGAATGGCAGAGGCTTCAGATATGTCAGACAGAGTATTAATCGTAAGATATGATGAGGTGAATGATAATACCAGGGAGGAGCTTGTGAAAATCTTCAATTTTATAGAAGCTGATAATGATAAGTTTCCCTGGGACAAATTGGAAGATGTTCCAGTATTAGGTTCGTCTAGTCATAAAACTAAAAGTGATGAAGTTCACTGGAATCCAGTAAAGAAAAGCGACAATTTCAAACCTAATCAAAAGTGGGTGTCATGGTCAGTTAAAAGGAAACGAATTTTTAAAAAGTACGCTGGTGAAAATTTAATAAAGCTGGGATTTGAGGAGGATAATAACTGGTGAGCTTTCTTAAAAAAATCAAAAATTCTTATTGGGTAAAGTCTGGGTCGATTACCCTTCTAAACCGAATAGCAATTACCCTTTTTGGGTTACTTAATTTCTTCTTTTTAGTCAGAACATTGAGTAAAAGTGATTTTGGGGTTTGGGTAATTTTTCTTTCAATTTTAGCTTTATCAGAGTCAATAAGAAATGCCTTCATCTATAATCCTTTATTAAGGTATTTAAACTCAGAAAAAGATGAAAATCGAAAGCACATTATAACAGCTTCACTAGCATTGAATTTGTTAGCAGCAGGGGTGATATCTGCCATATTTGTCGCTCTTTCATTCACAATTGAGTTTTTTATTGACGCCCCTATAATGCCGTCTATGTTTCTCATAAGCATAGTATCTGTTTTTGGGTTTACCCTTTTTGCTCATTTCAATTTCCTTCAACAGGCTAATTTAAAGTTTATGGGCACGCTCGTAAGCACTATGATTCAGAAAGGGTCGTTATTCATTTACATTTTATATATCTACATATTTAAAGTTGAAACAGACTTATTTATGCTTGCTGCGGTGTACAGTATGGGTTATGTAGCTAGTTCTATTGTAGCTTTTTTATTTGCAACTAAAGAAAGTGAGCTCTACTGGCAGTTTGACTTCAAGTGGCTAAGTCGTTTGTTTCATTATGGAAAGTACACTTTAGGTACCAATTTGAGTACTATGCTCAATAAATCAGTAAGGGAGTGGTTTTTAGGGGGTATGATTGGCACATCAGCTACTGCTGTATTTTCACCTTCGGTTAGGGTTACAAACCTTTTCGAAATTCCGCTCGGTGCCATTGCGTCCGTATTTTATCCTAAAATGATAAATAGAGTGCGAGAGGAGGGAACAGGAGCTGCCAAGTATATGTATGAGAAATCTGTAGGGGTTATATTAATAGCGGTATTACCAGCAGTGGCATTTATTTTCATTTTTGCAGATTTTATTGTCTTAGTGATTGCAGGCCCAGAATACCCCGAATCTGTTCCAGTCTTAAGAGTAATGGCACTTTACGGAATATTTGAGCCATTTTCAAGACAATTTG
>NZ_SMMD01000798.1 GCF_009711475.1 Fulvivirga aurantia | reverse complement strand
CTTCGGTTGAAATCAATCGAAGCTTTTTTTGCGTTATACACTATGTAATGGTGTTAACTACATAATCACATCCTCATGAAAACCACTTACTTTTTGTTTTTAATTGGCTTTTTGTTCTATAGTTGTAACTCTTCAGAAAATCAACCTGACAATTCTTCCAAAACCCCTGTAAAATCCATTAACTACAGCGACAGTTTTAATGAATATTGGTATGCAGGCAAAGCTGAGGTAAGCTCATACACCCTCAATCAGGCGAGATACGGAGAAATGAGAGAAGGAAATGCGACTTTAATATTTGTTACAGAACCTTTTTCGAAAAAGAAACAGGTCAAATTAGACAATCCGAAGTCGGCTGGCGATGATAAAGCCACAGTGATGAAGTTAAATTTTGTTAAGAAATTTGACACGGGTATTTACCCCTATTCAATGATGCTCTCTACATTCACTCCTGTCGATCAATACAATTTTGACCGTTCTCTAAAAGTGACGATGTCCGGTCAGGAATGGTGTGGCCAGGTATATGCTCAGCTTAATTTGGATAATGAATCGTATAAGGTAAATAGTTACTCTTATTTTGAATCTGAAGGCGACAAGCAATTTGAAATAAAAGCCACTTTGTTAGAAGATGAGGTCTGGAATCTTATACGTCTGGACCCTGCAAGTCTACCGACAGGGGATGTAAAAATCACACCAGGCTTATTTGTGACTCGTCTCATGCACAAACCATTGAAACCCTTAAATACAAAAGCAACCCTGGAAAAATCTGGTGATAACAGTACGTACACACTGGCTTTTGAAAACGAAAGAACACTAGCTATTACCTTCGAGTCAGTATTTCCTCACAAAATAGTATCATGGAAAGAAACTTATAAGAGCTTTGATGGAAAGATGATGACAACTACGGGATCGATTAAAGAAACTTTACTTATTGATTACTGGAACAAAAACAGCAACTCAGACAGCTATTTACGAGATTCTCTTCAACTACCCTGATTTACCCCTCTAATAGATAGGAATCGATTGCATTGGTTTCCTCAAGTTGTTTTATATTGGCGCACTTAAGTCTAAAACCAAGCTTTTATGATCGACTGTCAGAAAGAAAAATTCAGCCTGAGTGCCGATAAAACTTATCTAAATTGCGCTTATATGTCACCTTTACTTAAATCTGTTGAAGAGGCGGGCATAGTTGGTATTGCCAAAAAAAGAAACCCATTTAATGTCACAGCGGATCATTTTTTTGAAGATACCGAAGCGCTAAGACAAGAGTATGGTAAATTGATAAATGCTGATCCAAAGCACGTGGTAGTCACAAACTCCGTGTCTTATGGTATGGCTAATGTCACAAAGAATGTAGACTTAAAATCACATGAAAATGTAATTGTTTTAGGAGAGCAGTTTCCAAGCAATTACTATCCCTGGAAGAGGCTTTGTGATGAAACAGGAGCGACCTTAAAGGTTATTGCTGCTCCCAACGAATTTCGAGATAGAGGAAAACTATGGAATGAGCACATTTTAGAAGCCATTGATAAAAACACCAAGGTAGTTGCCTTGGGTCATGTGCATTGGGCGGACGGTACACTTTTCGACTTAAAAGCTATCAGACAGCGCACAAAGGAGGTAAACGCCTTATTGATCATAGACGGCACACAATCGGTCGGTGCATTACCGTTTGATGTGGCAGAAATACAACCAGACGCACTCATATGTGCAGGTTATAAATGGTTATTAGGCCCTTATGCCATAGGCATGTCTTATTACGGTGAATATTTCGATCAGGGAGTACCGGTAGAAGAAAATTGGATCAACCGACTACACAGTGAAGACTTTGCCGGACTAGTGTCGTATGAAGACAATTACCAGCCGGGAGTGTTGCGGTATGAATCGGGGGAACACAGCAATTTTATCTTAATCCCAATGTTTTTAGAGGCTATTCGTCAATTGAACGAGTGGGGTGTGAATAATATACAGCAGTACTGTAAAAGTCTGACTGATTTTGAAGCATTTAAATCGCTAAATCTGGAAGACGCCAATTATCGCGCGTCTCACTTATTTGGCATAAGGTTGCCAAATGCAGACATAGCAGCCGTTAAAGCAAAGATAGAAAGCGAAAACTTTTCTGTTTCTATCAGAGGTTCGGCCGTTCGCATTTCTCCTCACGTGTACAACACGCGAGAGGAATTGGAGCGGTTGGTAGAGCTGTTAAATACTTTTAGCTAGTATCGTCCGTATCCTTCTGTCTTTTTAATAGACCGATACTTGAGGTAAAGAAAATAAGTCCTAAAATGGCCAGGGCCCACGGGCTTATACCTACGGCAACCGACCCAAATATTCCTAGTATTCCTAAAACAAGACCTACAGCGCCCAAAACGAGTAGTATAACTCCAAATATTTTAATCATAATAAATTATCTTTATTTAAAAGATTCCAAACTTTGTGCCTCGTGAAAAATAGTGCTTCGGATAGCTGTAAGTCAAAATATAAAGATTAACATGTTGAAAAAATTCTACAGTTTGTTGCTGTGTACACTTCTAGCGCTTGGTTCAACTACAGCTTGGGCACAGCAATACTCCTATGTTTTTTTAAATACCAACCCAGACAAGGAAGAGCTACCAAAAAATGAAGTCGACAGCCTACAGAAGTATCATTTAGAGAACATTCAAAAGCTGGCAAGTGAGGATAAGCTACTGGTAGCAGGCCCGTTTGAAGGAGGCGGAGGCATTTTTATTATGAACACCAACTCTACAAAAGAAGCAAAAAAATGGATTGCCACTGACCCTGCAATTGCAGCCAACCGATATCGCATAGAAGTACTGCCGTGGACTCCTCGCGTAGGTGGGGCGTGTCAAATAGATTCTAATGCAGAGTTTGTTACGTATACTTTTGTGCGATACAATACGTTGATCACAAAATTTAATGTGCAGCAAGCACCAATACTTTTTAAGCAACATGATGATTACATCGACCAAATTGTGGCAGCAGGCAATGTAGTTTCTGAAGGAGTGTTTTCTAACTCAGATGGTGGCGTTTTAATATTAAATGGAGAGGTGGAGCCGCAGGTTATTATGAATGATCCTTCAGTACAAAATGGAATTATTGTTCCTGAGATAAAGAAAATATGGGTTGGAAAAGGCTCTTTTTGCGAATAAAGATTACACACAATGAAGAAAATTACAATTCCGCTCCTAATCATCCTACCATTAGTCACCTTCTATTTGCTGGGGCCGCGCGTTGCAGAACCAAATCTTGATGCTCCGATAATGGAGCCTACCAGTAATTTGAGTCAGCTCTCGGTGCAGATAGAATTAGAGGAGAAAGGCAATGAGAAAATTAAACCAGACAACGAGGCCAGAATAGTTTGGGCTGATACCTCAAAAAGTAAAACGCCATACAGCCTGGTTTATCTACACGGTTGGTCTGCTAGCCAGGAGGAAGGAGATCCGCTGCATGAAGAGATTGCCGCGCGTTACGGGCTTAACTTGTACCTTACCCGACTCTCAGGGCATGGTCTAAAAGAAGAGGAGCCGATGCTGGACGTTACGGCTACTTCACTTATGCAATCTGCCAGGCAAGCCATAGCCGTTGGTAAGAAACTGGGAGAAAAGGTGATTGTCGTGGCCACCTCAACAGGAGGCACTATGGGACTTTATTTAGCAAGTCAGGATGAAGATATAGCCGGGTTAGTACTTTATTCACCAAATGTTGAAATCAAAGACGGTACTTCTGTATTACTAAATAAACCTTGGGGTCTACAAATTGCCAGAACTGTAATTGGAGGCGATTACCACCAATGGGAAATAGACTCACCACGTTTACAATACTGGACGAACAAATACCGACTGGAAGCTCTTACGCACCTGCAAGAGTTGGTAAGCGAGACTATGACAAAAGAAACATTTAATGCCGTAAACCAACCGGTTTTTCTAGGCTACTATTATAAAAATGAAGAGCAACAAGATGACGTAGTATCAGTAGAAGCCATGCTAGACATGTACGACCAGCTTGGAACCCCTGATGAAAGCAAAGTGAAAGTAGCTTTTCCGGAAGCAGGCCACCATGTAATAGCATCACATTTCACAAGTGAAGACCTTGATGGCGTAAAGCAGGAAACATTCAGTTTTCTCGAAGATGTGATGGGTTTAAAGGCAAAGCCTTCAGATACTACATTGGTGAGTCATCATAGTCAGTAAGCCAATCGGCATGCTTAAAGCGGTGCCATTCTACCTGTGCCAAATCGACTTCCTTTTTATATAGTGGTTGTCTTTTTTTACCGTTGAGGTTTACACTGCTGTGGGCATAAATCGAAATATCGGTTTTGCCTTCCTTAGCATATTTTTCTTTTAGTATCTGCACAAACTGCCAGCACATGTCCGGTCGGGTAGCAATAGACCTCGACTGCTTGGCAGTAAGTAGCTCACTTGGTGCTACCCTCCAGGTTTCATTTTTTTCATTGTCTTTTATGGTAAAGAAAACTGAGCCATACTTAGCCCGTAACATCATGCGCCATGATAAGCGATGACCCTCTTCAGTCCAAAAAACATTACCAGGTATGAAATGATGACGGATAGGCAATATGAGTTGAACAATAAAGTAGATGCCCAGGCCGTAAACAATAAGTTTATTTTTCCAGCTGACAGAGGTTTGTAGGGTAGTGTCCAAAGAAGCTTTTGGCTTTCTTTTAAAGAACAAAGCCCTGATTTTTTCTGGTTCAAAGAAAAATACAGCCCATGCGATACCCATATAAGGAAATATACCTACCTGGAAAATGGCTGAATTAAAAAGGTGAAAGAAGATCGATGCAAAGAAAGCGGCTTTCCGTGTTTTCTTCCAAATGAGGCCTGGGGCTATAAGCAGGTCAAAGGCTATACCTCCGTATGCTACCATGTATTGCAGCCATCTCTCTTGCAAGAGGCCACCAACCAAAGGGTAATCGGCTTTTCCGGCAAACCAAATGGCAATAGGCCTTGCCTCCAACCAGTCCGGGTACATTTTGGCTATTGAAGCATAGATATAAACGAGAGTAATTTGAGTAACAAAAAGCCAGATACACCACTGTGGACAGGTTAAGCTTCTGATTGACGGTTTTCTTTTTGCGTCAAATGAAGCATATGCGTTGGCAGGCACCAAACACATAAGCATACAGAGGAGCATGAGCAGGTAGTAGTGATTATTATAGTTGGTCTTCTGCATAAAATAGACTGCAGACCACATGACCGTATACATACCTATACCAAGCCGGTAATAGAGACCAACCATTACCATAAGACCGGCAATACCCATTATGATGTAGTAGAAATACATACCATACCCAGGCAGTGGTTGCAGAAACTGTAAATCGATAAAAGGGAAAGTATAATCAGGCTCTATAAAGGCCCGGTAAACCCAGCCGGTGGCGATGGCTCCCCAGGCTTCAAGAAAAATAAGCAGGCCAAAAAACATTCTAAAAATGATCAATGGACTGTTGTCGACCTGTCGGAATAAAATATTGTTGTCTTTGAGCATAATACTAAACCAAAAATACAATTTCTGCTCTATTGATTAACTTAATATGCCTCAAATGACAGCGTCTGACAAATATGAGATAATTGGGCTCACTGGTTAACAATGGTCAACCTGCGGCCGTTAGTATTCTTCAACACAATTCATTTTAATAACCAAACAAAGATAAAATGACTCAAGTAAAAGCATATGCCGCTAAATCAGCGGAAGAAGATTTAAAACCCTTTGAACTAGAACGAAGAGGTACTAAGGCAGATGATGTAAAAATTGATATTTTGTACTGTGGTGTTTGTCACAGTGATTTACATCAGGTAAAAAACGATTGGAAAAACTCACGATACCCAGTTGTACCAGGCCATGAAATTATCGGTAAAGTTTTAGAGGTCGGAGAAAACGTAAAGGATTTCAAAGAAGGAGACCTAGTGGGTGTGGGTTGTATGGTAGACTCTTGTCAGGAGTGCAGCGCATGTAAAGATGATTTAGAGCAGTTCTGCGAAAACGGAGCAACTTTCACTTACAATAGCCCTGATCCACACCTTGGTGGCCATACTTTTGGTGGTTATTCAGAGCAGGTAGTAGTAGACAAAGAGTTTGTACTTAAAGTGCCGGAAAATATAGATTCTAAAGGTGCAGCTCCATTATTGTGTGCGGGTATCACTACGTATTCACCGCTTAAGCACTGGAATGTGAAAAAAGGTGACAAAGTTGGTGTTATCGGGCTCGGTGGTCTAGGTCACATGGGTATAAAGTTTGCCAATGCTATGGGCGCTCATGTCGTGATGATCACCACCTCTCCCGGAAAAAGCGAAGATGCCAAAAAGCTAGGTGCAGATGAGGTACTTATTTCCAAAGACGAAGAGCAAATGGATAAACATGCAGGTTCGTTTGACTTTTTGCTGAATACCATTCCTGTCGGTCATGATATGAACCCTTATTTAGGTTTATTGAAACGTGATAGTACTATGTGTCTGGTAGGAGCTATTGAGCCACTTGATCCTATGCATGGTGGTGGTGTAATTATGGGTAGAAAACGTGTGGCAGGTTCACTGATTGGCGGTATAAAAGAAACACAGGACATGCTTGATTTCTGCGGAGAGCATAATATCGTTTCTGATATTGAGATGATTGATATGCAGAATATCAATGATGCGTATAAAAGAATGCAAAAATCAGATGTGAAATATCGCTTTGTAATTGATATGAAGTCTCTAAAAAATTCATAAACAACCCTAATCCAAGTGCTCTTGGAGGGATACATTAAAATGGCCAGACATCAGGTTTCCGAGTTGTCTGGCTTTTTCTTTCTTATGAAACCACAGCGTAAATACTTTGCTGTGGGTGGAATGAGCCGTTATTTTGAACAGGGTCTCAACCGCAGAAAGTGTTGGGGTTATTCCATTAGGAGTATTTTGAGCCAATCGACTGTGGCTTGATATTGAGAGTGTAGTAAGGTGCTCTATGCCTACCCATTCTCCAAATTTCAATCCTAAAACGGAAGTGAATTCACGCTTTCTTTTGTTTACAAAGTCTAATTGAAGGCCCTCATAAGAGAAGGCCAAAAAGACACCGAGGAAAAAAGAAATGCTGCTTACCAAAATCAATTTGGCGCTATAGCTGATGGCAAAAAACATGGGAGTAGTTGCTACAAACAAACCTGCTACTATTAGCAACAAACCCAGAAAACGCCAACTGGAAAAGAGGTTTACGTATGCATGTGAGTATACCGTCAATCTTTCCTGGTTTTATTCACCTTAAAATCAAAAATATCATCTCTTTGATAATGGCCGGTTACATCAAGGGTCATTTGTTCTTTTACTCTATCGTCCAGATCAATCTCTGCAGTTAAGAGTGTTTCTTTATCAAAAATTGGCTCAATTATATACTCACCTTTTGGGTTGATGATACAGCTACCTCCGTTGCAAACCAGTTGCTCAGGATTTTTCTCCAAATAATCTGGCAACTTAAGCTCGTCCGGGAAATCAGAGGCTTTTAGCAATTGACCGGCAGCTAGAACAAAGCACCTTCCTTCAAAAGCATACTGCCTGCTGGCGATCTGATGCCGCTCAAAAACAGTAGGCCAGACGGCAACATGTATATCTTCTGCTTCATTGTGCATAGCTTGTCTGGCTAGGGGCATCCAGTGTTCCCAACAAATGAGACCTCCTACTCTGCCTACGGAGGTATTAGGTGCATTTAAGCCATGCGCATCACCCTGACCGTAAAGCATCTTTTCAGTAAAAGTGGGCATCAACTTACGGTGGTGGTTGGTGAGTTGTCCTTCAATATTAAAAGTAAGTAAGGCATTATAAATAGTGCCATTACCAGGCCCTTCACTTACCTTTTCATTTACACCAATTACAATATTTAGCTTGTGGGTTTTCGCCAGCTTAGCAATAAAATTTGTGTGTTTATCACCAATTTCTACACTGCTTTGTCTCAGTTTAAGAAAAGCACTTTTTACAGACTCATTGTCCCATTGAGCTACTTCAGGGCAATGGTCTAACCATGCAGGGTAGCCAGACAGCCATGTTTCTCCGAAAACAAGTAACCCTACTCCGTCTTTTTTTGCTGAAATTACAATCGACTCTAACTTCTGCAGGCTTTTTTCTAAGTTGGAATGTTCAGCTTCGTACTGTGCTATGGCTACTTTTACTTTTCTTCCCATAGTTTAAAAATCAACTTTTTGAACTTAAATCGTGTTATCAAAAGTGTAAAAATTGTCAATTAATCTCTCAAAAGATGCCTACGGTAGAAACTACTTTTAAGCTTACCTACACTAAGGAGCAATATCAGAAAGCTGTTGCATATATTGAAGACATGAAGAAACACCCAAGACGTGTTTTCTGGTTAGGCAAAGAAGGTAAGTCTGATGAGGAGCTGATTTACTCCCACATAGCTCATCGCATTCTCTCGGGTTTTTATAATAACTATGATCCCACTTTTGCTTCACAGCAAATCATCGCAATGGAAAATAGGCAGGCATCTTAAGTTAGGGTTAAGTAGTATTCCGCCTGATTCGAGATTCATCGTTCTCTTATAGTTGAACTACCGATGACGGATGCCACTAGCTACGAGCGCTAAGCGTTGAGCCTTGAGTCACTACCTCCGACATAGTAATTGTCATCTCGAGCGAAGTCGAGAGAACTTT
>NZ_SMMD01000502.1 GCF_009711475.1 Fulvivirga aurantia | reverse complement strand
GAATAAGATCCTAAGCCTTTAAATATTTCTAATACTTCAGCAGGTGTATCAGCCATTTTGGCGATAACTCCGGCTAGCAAGGCAAATACAAAAAACGGAGCAGCCTTCATGACAATGTCTACCATTTTAAGGAAAGCAGCATTGATACTATTGATGAAATCAACCACTGGTTTTGCCTGGTCTGATGGAATGAGTGCCAACGTGATACCGAAGAATATAGCAAAGAATATCACCTGTAGCATGAGCCCGTTATCAGATATAGCTAAAACAATATTTTCAGGTACCATGTCTACAATAAAAGTAAGCGGGCTTGATTCTTTAGTCTCTTGAGCTGTAGCCATCTTATCTTCTACGCCAGCCTGTTTGGCTTGTATTTCTGCCATCTCTTTGGCAGTCATGGCTTCTTCTACTACCGATTGGTATTGAGGATCGTTAATGAAACTTCTACCATCTTTTGGTTGTGGTACACCGGGTGTGTCTTCTACCCATTTCTCATAGGCAATTCTATTCTTTACCCGCTGGTCATAATCAAGAAAAGCACCTGGCTTTACAGTGTTTACAAGCAATAAGCCAATACCGACAGCTATTACAGTAGTAGTTAAATACATGCCTAAGGTTTTGGCACTCAATCGGCCTAGTTTAGACAAATCTGTAAGACTGGAAACTCCGCTGATAATTGAGAAAAGTACTAACGGTACCGCAATGTATTTTAATAATCTTATGAAGATGGTTCCGAAAGGATCAATCCAGTTAATCGTAAATTCATTCCAATCGAAATAACTCGAGACAAATGCCCAAAGAATACCGGCAACTAGTCCTAAGATTATTTTTACGTGTAGAGGTAACTTCTTCATAGATTATCTATAATATTTTAGTCGCGCAATTTAGCCGTTTGATTGATCAAATAAAAATCGGCTAGCACCAACGCAGCCATAGCTTCTACAATCGGTACAGCACGTGGCACCACACAAGGGTCATGTCGCCCTTTGCCACTTACGGTCACCGATTCACCGGCTTCATTGACACTTTCCTGATCTTTCATAATCGTAGCCACCGGTTTGAATGCTACGTTGAAGTAAATATCCTGACCATTAGAGATGCCCCCCTGGATACCACCTGAGTGGTTGGTTTTTGTTTTTATGAGGCCATCCTCTTCGTAAAACTCATCGTTATGCTCTGAGCCATTCATTTCTACTCCGGCAAATCCACTACCATATTCAAATCCTTTCACAGCATTTATACTTAGCATCGCTTTGCCAAGTTCGGCATGTAATCGATCAAAAACAGGCTCACCTAATCCTGCAGGTGTATTTTTGATCACGCAAGTGACCACTCCACCAATTGTATCCCGATTTTTTCGGGTTTCATCAATCAGCACAATCATTTTTTCTGCCACCTCACCATCAGGGCATCTTACGATGTTGTCTTCTGTTTTATTAAGGTCTAATGAGGTGTAATGTGGAGTTTCTATTTTTCCAACTTTAGAAACATAAGCAGTGATGCTTATATCGAGCTGTTTTAGTAATTGTTTGGCCACAGCCCCTGCCGCTACCCGGGCAGCTGTCTCTCTGGCACTACTTCTGCCACCGCCTCTATAATCGCGAATGCCATATTTTTCCTGATAGGAAAAGTCTGCATGCGATGGGCGATATTTATCTGCTATATGAGAGTAATCTTTACTTTTAGCGTTGGTATTTCTGATGAGCAATGCGATGGGTGTGCCGGTAGTTTTGCCTTCAAATACACCAGACAAAATTTCGAATTCATCAGCTTCTTTACGCTGGGTCGTAATTTTTGATTGTCCGGGTTTTCTTCTTGTAAGCTCAGCTTGTATAAAAGTTTCGTCAATCGTTAATCCTGCCGGGCAACCATCGATAGTCACTCCTATTGCCGTGCCATGAGATTCTCCGAAAGTTGTAATTCTAAAAAGAGTGCCAAATGAATTGCCCAAGGTGTAAGGGGTTTAATTTTTGAATATGATAAATACTGAAGCGCCCAACATACCTAAAATAAGGATGTTAGCAAAGATTTTTACCCACTCAAACTGGTTTGTACTGCTGAGCGTATTGTCTTCGAAGGTTATCCGATCGTAAAAGCTACCCAAATCATTTGACTGGATGCTTTCATTTTTCTTGCTTTCTCCTGTTACAATAAGTTTTTTGGTCGACCGTAGCGTATCGTATTTGTTGTATCTCGGGTTGAAAAATACCCACTCGAAATAATCTCCCAAATTATACTCACCGGGCTCTTTTGGTATACCAAAGTATGCGTATGACTTAGAGCCTGTAACTCTTCCGTTTCTTCGATTTATATTCTGAGTCACATTAGGGTCATAAAAGTCAAAATTATCTCCTCCATCTACTGCAGGCTGCTGTACTGATGAAATATTTCCTTCGCCATAAATATTAAACTCGTAAGAAAAACTTTTACCGGTTTCTAATTCGTTCGCATTTACCCTTTCGTCAAGCAGATAATCACCAACCGCTACAACATCTTTAAGTGGATGAGGAGGTAGTGGTTTTACGCGCACTGTTTTATTTTGCGTATAAAATGTCTTAAAATCTTCTTGTCTATTTCTGCCAAAAAAAGAAGGGTTTTTAGCCACCTTATATTTAATCATTTCCAAGCCTACTTGTGGAAACTTGATGTTTTCGGCATTCAGCGGATAGAAAACTCCCTGATAAACTTTGTATTGGGTGTAGCGCTTGCCTCCGAGAGTTACAGACTCTCCATTAATATTTTCGATGTTGAAGTTTTCTTCCCAGCAGTTTTCCGGCCTTACTTTTTTCAAAATATCGGATAACTGTTTGCCGAGCTCATGAAACTGTAGGGGAGCTCTGTTATTGTCGGCAACGTAAAATGATAGCGTAGTAGTCACTCCTTCTCCTACATACACTTCTTCCTTGTTTGTGGTGAGTGCAAAAAAGGCTTCTTCTTTTACATCTACAAACTCCGTTTCGTCAGAGTTTCTATCTCCAAAAGGATCGTGATCGAATAAGCTTTTAAACGGGTCTCTGCGTTGCTGCCGCTGCACAGCTGCTCCTACCTTTACCTGCTTGCCGTCAGAGCCGATGAGTTTATCATTCACTTTCATTCTAAAAGAAGGAACGGTAAAAGTGCCCTGTCTTGTAGGCGCATAATTCATCGTGATACTTTGAGAAGATGAAATTTGCCCATTGATGATTTGGGTACTCGATGATGATGAAGTGCCTCGCTTTTGAAACCCTTCTATATCAGGAAAATCACCGTAGCTTTTTAGGCGTTCGTTTTTTACCGTAAGGGTGATGGTCCAGGATTGGTTTTCACCAATTTCATCGGGGCCGAGTTCTATAGAAATTTCCTGAGCTGCTAGAGGAATAATGCTGCCTGCGAAGGC
>NZ_SMMD01000613.1 GCF_009711475.1 Fulvivirga aurantia | reverse complement strand
TGTGAAGATTTTTAATTACAATTTGAAGTTGCATTTGGAATTATCTAATAACTCACTATCTTGTGTGCTGAATCCCCCAAAATGGAGGATATATTATTAACCTAAACTACTTAACCTATGAAAAAACTATTACTGTTTTTCGGGTTCGTGTTTGTCGTAGGTTTTACGATGGCACAAGAAAGAACCGTATCGGGTAAGGTCACATCTGTTGAAGACGGAAGTACCCTACCCGGTGTTAATGTGATTTTAAAGGGAACAACTTCTGGAACCGTTACTGATGTTGACGGTAATTACAAATTGAGTGTTCCTGCCGAAGGAGGTACGTTAGTATTCTCATTTATCGGACTTGCAACTGAAGAGATTGAGATTGGCTCAAGGTCTGTTATCGATCTTTCCATGTCACCAGACGTACAACAATTATCTGAAGTTGTAGTAACAGCAATTGGCATTGAGCAAAATAAGCGTGCTCTTGGATACTCAGTTCAAAATGTGGGTGGAGAAGAGCTTGCAAATGCACAGGAAACTAACCTGGTAAATGCGCTTAACTCTAAGGCCGCTGGTGTGTCAGTTGTTTCGTCTTCTGGAACACCAGGTGCGTCCGCCAATATTCGTATCAGAGGTAATACTTCAATTACCGGTAGCAACCAACCATTATTCGTTGTTGATGGTGTACCAATTGATAATAATGAAGCAGGTAATGGTACTGGGGGCGTAGATCAATCGAATAGAGCGATCGACTTAAACCCTGCTGACATTGAAAGTCTTACCATTCTTAAAGGACCATCTGCAACTGCTTTATATGGTATAAGAGCAGCTAACGGTGCAGTTGTGATTACTACAAAAAAAGGTAAAAGAAATACAGCTCCTGTTGTTACATTCAGTTCTTCAACTGAATTCTCAAAAGTAAATAAGCTAATTGATTTGCAGCAGGAGTATGCACAGGGAACGAATGGTAACTACCTTGACCCATCTTCTTTTACAGGTTTTAGCTGGGGTCCAAAAATCAGCTCATTGGAGTATGATGGAGATGCGGATTACACTTGGAATCCTAAGGGTAAGTTAGTTGCTGAAGGTGCCGGAAATGGAACACCTGCAGAGGCTTTTGACAACTACAACTTTTTCGTTACTGGTGTTACGACTGATAATAATATAAATGTTAGAGGTGGTACTGAAGGAACTTCATATTATATGTCTGTTGGTTACTTAAATCAAACAGGTGTTATTCCAAACTCAGAATTTGAAAGGGTTTCTTTTAGATCTACAGTTTCTACAGATATCACAGATAAATTGACGGCAAGTCTTTCCGGAACATACGTAAATTCAGGTGGTGTTCGTATGCAGAGAGGCTCTAACTTATCTGGTGTAATGCTGGGTCTTATTAGAAATACTCCAACTTTCGATTTAGGTTTAGGGAAAGAAGGCCAGGATGCTGCTGATTTTCAGCCGGCTTACCAGTTTGCTAATGGTGGACAAAGAAGCTACAGAGACGGTATTTATGATAACCCATATTGGGTAGTAAATAAAAATTTCACAGAGGATGTTGTAAATCGTGTGATTGGATATATATCATTGGATTACGAAATATTACCAGGGTTAAATGCTAAATATAAATTAGGTATTGACAATTACATCGATAGCCGGGTAAGTGCAATTGAAAAAGTTGATAATCATGATTTAACTATCAATTGGAGACCAGGTGAAATCCAAAATAGAGAGATCAACTCTACTGACCTTAACTCTGATTTCATTTTGACCTACAACAAGACCATTAATGAGGATATTACTATCTCAGCTCTAGCAGGTCATAATTATTTTGAAAGTAAGTCGACTGACAACATCGTTACAGGATCCACTATTGGTGCTTTAGATTTTTACAATATTGCAAATACATCTAGTGTAGTTGCTTCATATAACCCAGTGAGAAGAAAAGTACACGGTGCTTATGCAGATGTGAAATTTGGCTATCGTGACATGTTATTCTTAAATTTTACAGGGCGAAATGACTGGTCTTCTACATTGCCGTCTGACGAGAACTCGTTCTTCTATCCGTCAGCAGCTCTTGGTTTTGTATTAACTGAAGCTATGGGAGTAACTGATAGCTACGTGAAGCTTAGAGCAAGTTGGGGTAAAGTAGGTAACGATGCTCCGGTATACTCAACTCTAAATTATTATGCACAGGCAGCAGCAACTGGTGATGGCTTTATTGATGGCATTTCATTTCCTTTCCAAGGTATAAATGCATTTGAACAGGACGGTACTTTAGGAAATAATACTCTGGTAGCAGAGCTTACTACAACCTACGAAGTTGGTGCTGACATAAAATTATTTAATAACCGTCTAGGATTCGATCTTACTTATTACAACTCAGAAACTGAAGATCAAATCATACCTGTTACAGTATCGGCTCCTTCTGGTTTCTTAACTACAGTAAGAAATGCTGGTTTAGTTTCAAATACTGGCTTTGAAGCAGTAGTGACAGGTACTCCTTTAAAGGGTAATGACTTCTCCTGGGATGCTACGTTAAACTTCACTACTTATGAAACTACAGTTGAAGAGTTAGCCCCTGGCATTGATAATATCTTCTTGGCAGGTTTCACAAGTGTGTCTTCCAGAGCAATTGCAGGTGAGCCTTTCGGAGCACTTTATGGAGACAGATACCAAAGAAACGAGGCAGGTCAATTAATCATCGGTTCAAATGGATGGCCGTTACAAGATCCTAATGCTGGGATTATCGGAGATCCTAATCCGGACTGGTTACTAGGATTTAGAAATACTTTCAGCTATAAAGGACTTGCATTAAGTGTTTTACTTGATGTAAGACAAGGCGGAGATGTTTGGAATGGTACACAAGGTATCTCTAACTACTTCGGTACTTCGCAAAAGTCTGCTGACAATAGAGAAATGACGGGGGTTGTTTTTGATGGTGTCGATCAGGATGGCAATCCAAACAACGTTCAGGTTGACATTGCCAACCCTGCACAGGGTATAGGTACTTATCGATATGTGAGATACGGATTTGGTGGTCTTGGTGAGGAAAATATCCAAGATGGATCTTGGGTGCGTTTGAGAGAGGTTGCTCTTTCATATTCTTTACCAAAATCGTTTCTAGATTCTACGCCATTTAAATCTGCAAGCTTATCTCTTATAGGTAGAAACCTATGGGTAGAAACACCATATGAGGGAATCGATCCTGAAACTAACCTTACAGGAGCATCAAACGGATTTGGTTTAGATTATTTTAATAATCCTAACACCAGAGGTTATGCAGTAAAACTAAGAGTTAGTCTTTAAGAATTTAAACTATGAAATATATGAAAACCATGAAATTTAATGCGTTTGCATTATTATTCAGTTTGATAATCATATTGCCATCTTGTGAGTTTGGAGATACAAATGAAGATCCGGAAGCCTTGGCAGAAGTGAGTTTGAACCTGGTATTGCCATCGGCAATTACTCAGGTGGGATTTAATAATGGGGCAGTTGCTTCAAGAAATCCTGGTATTATAATGCAGTATTTTGAAGGTACTGATGCACAGCAATTGCAATACACTAGTTATAATATGCCAGATAACACATTCAACAACTTGTGGAGAACGGGTTTGTATGGAGGTGCTATGAAAGATCTTGATTTAATCATCAAGCAGGCAGAAGAGCAAAATGCTCCTTATTACGCTGGTATCGGTAAAGTTTTGATGGCTCAGTCATTGGGTCTTGCAACATCATTTTTTGGTGATATTCCTTACTCTGATGCATTTCAGGGAGAAGAAGGAAACCTAGCTCCAGCTTATGACACTCAGGATCAGATTTATACCACAATGTTTACTCTATTAAACGGAGCGATAGCAGACTTTCAAACCGATGGTGGAGATATTCTCCCAGGAGGGGATGACCTGATATTTGGAGGTGATGAAAAAGCGTGGATGGCAACTGCTTATGCTCTACAAGCGAGATATTACCTACACTTAGGAGGAAAAGATGCATCAAACTACCAAAGCGCCTTAACTGCCTTGGATAATGCTTTTACATCTAACAAGGGTAATGCTGAATTGCAATTTGAAGGAACTGTGACAGGTGGTAATCCATTATGGCAGTTTCATAGTCAAAGGAGTAATACTATGGTTTTAGCCAAGTACTTTTTAGGTGAATTATCTGGCGACCCAAGAAAAGCGTTGATATTGGAACCAGACACAAAAAATGGTTTTGCGCCAAACACATATTGGGGAGCTCAAGCTGCACCTACTGTTATCATCAACTATGCGGAATGTAAGTTTATCGAGGCGGAATGTCTTAACAGAACTGCTGGAGAAGCTGCTGCATTGCCAGCTTTGAAAGAGGCTATTGCAGCTAATATGGATGATATGGGAGTAAGTGAAGAGGATAAATCAGATTACTTACTTACAGTTACAACTGCTACTTTAGAGAGTATCATTAGTGAGAAATATAAAGGACTTTACCCTCAGAATGTAGCATGGAATGACTTCCGTAGAACAGGTCTACCGGCTATTACGCCTAATAAAGACAATGCTGAAGGTTTAAATCCTGGAGGGGCTATACCTCAGAGATTTATTTATCCAAACTCTGAAAAAGAATTAAATTCAGATAACGTTCAAGCTGCTA
>NZ_SMMD01000514.1 GCF_009711475.1 Fulvivirga aurantia | reverse complement strand
AACCCTTGTTACCTCATCTGAGAAAATGTTAAGTGAGTCCACCATCTGGTTGATGGTATCTTTCAACTCAGCGATCTCACCCTGTACATCGATATTAATTTTTTGAGAAAGGTCTCCATTTGCCACCGCGGTTGCTACATTGGCAATTTCCCTTACCTGAGCCGTAAGGTTGTTACCCATGATATTTACATTGTCGGTAAGGTCTTTCCAGGTACCGGCTACATTTGGTACCTGCGCCTGACCTCCCAGCTTTCCTTCGGTTCCTACCTCACGTGCCACACGCGTTACCTCACCGGCAAATACGTTTAGGTCATCAACCATTTGGTTAATAGAGTCAGCAAAGGTTCTGATCTCACCGCCTACTTCTAATGTTACTTTTTGCGTAAGGTCACCCTTACTCAAAGCGATGGCCACGTTACCCACCGCTCTCCATTGGTCGGTAATGTTTTTCGCCATGGTGTTTACGTTATCGGTCAGACCTTTCCAGGTACCTGCTACGTTTGGCACCACAGCTTGTACACCAAGTTTACCTTCTGTACCCACCTCACGTGATACCCTGGTCACCTCCGAGGCGAAAATATTCAGTGAGTCCACCATCTGGTTAAGGGTGTCTTTCAGTTCGGCAATCTCCCCTTTTACATCAATTGTAATTTTTTGAGAAAGGTCTCCATCCGCAACGGCTGTTGCTACATTGGCAATATCACGCACCTGATTCGTCAGGTTGCTTGCCATAATATTTACATTGTCGGTTAGGTCTTTCCATATTCCTGCAACATCAGGTACATCTGCTTGCCCTCCAAGATTTCCTTCCACACCCACTTCTCTGGATACGTTGGTCACCTCTGCCGCAAATATGTTAAGTGAATCCACCATTCGGTTAATGGTAGTCGAAAGCTGAAGTACTTCACCACCTTTCCCTTCTTCCGTAATCTTTCTTGATAAGTCACCATTTGCTACCGATGTGGTAACTCCAGCAATCTCTCTCACCTGTGCGGTAAGGTTGCTAGCCATTTGGTTTACATTGTCAGTAAGGTCTTTCCATGTACCGGAAACATTTGGTACGCTGGCCTGGCCTCCTAGTTTACCTTCAACTCCCACTTCTCTCGCCACTTGTGTTACCTGTTCAGCGAAAATATTAAGACTGTCAAGCGTCTGGTTGATTACATCTGCCATCGCTCTAAAGTCGCCTGTTACAGTAAGGCTAAATTTATCTTCCAGTTTACCACTGGCTATGCTGTTTAGAATGCGCGACACCTCGAGTACTGGTTTCGCAATAGCTTCAATCAGGATGTTTATATTGTCAATCAGGTCTTTCCAAACCCCACTTGCTGCTTTAAATTCTGCTCTGGCATCAAGGTTACCTTCGATACCACCCACTTTTGATATCCTGGAAACCTCAGTACTTACACCACCAATCATTTCAACCATGGTATTGTAAGCTTCAGAGAGGTCTGCAAACTTATCGTTACGTTCTTTAGCTAATCTCACAGACACGTCCCCCTCACGGAAAGATTCCAGTGCAAACATCAGTCGGTCAAGCTGCTCGTGTGCATAATCGACATCCTTAAACATGTCGGCATCAGGCACTCTTTTGGTTTTTTTAACTACCCGCTTAGTCGGTGTGCTTTTACTAGTCGTGGTAGTGCTGGTTTTTGTTGGGGTTTTTGTGGTCTTATTCGATTGCGTAGAAGTTTTTCTTTTAGCCATTTTATGGAAAAGGTTGATTAGTTAATTGTTGTGAATCTATCAAAATAGGCACAATCATTATAACAACTCAGTTTTAATCTGGTTATACTTCTGACTAAAAGTGTTAAACAAAATTTATAGCATACTGTGTATCAAACACTTAATGTCGATAATATTAAAAAATCCGTTCACCTATGCTACTTATCACCTTCACAATTCTCCAACTTATGACAGCTACTACCTTATTTGATTTTAATGCAAATACTACTATTCAATCATGGCGGGTGGTAGATGATGTAGTCATGGGTGGTAGATCATCTGGTAGCATCACGCTCTCTGAAGAAGGGCATGGACTCTTTAGCGGTGAGGTATCATTGGAAAACAATGGTGGCTTCAGCTCCGTAAGGCACAATTTGAAAGCCAAAGACTTAGCGCCATATAATAAGTTTATAGTTAGAATTAAAGGTGACGGCAAACGATACCAGTTCAGGGTGAAGTCTACTGATGTGCAACAGCATAGTTATGTAGCCAATTTTGAAACTACCGGTGATTGGCAAGAAATTGAAATCAGTTTCAATTCTTTGAAACCGACCTTCCGTGGTCGCGATCTTGATATGCCAAACTTTCCCGGAGAGCAAGTAGAAGAAGTTGCTTTCCTTATTGGTAACAAAAAGCCTCAATCATTTAAGCTTGAGATTGATTTTATAAAGGCTTCGAAATAAAAAAAGGAGGTCTAATAACCTCCTTTTACTCTACTATCTCCCTTACTTTATTTTACAGCCATTTTAAACTCTTTGAGTTGTTCTATGGCTCCTTCAATCATTCCTCGCTGCTGCTTTAGTTTTTCGTTGATGAAGCCAGGCATTGTCTCTTTCTGAATAACATCATTGTATACTTCCAAGGCCGCTTTTTCGCCTCTTTGTGCTTCCTCAATTACAGCTTCGCTTTCCTTAGACTGGAAGTTTGACTTTACATCCATCCAGTTTCTGTGGAAAAAGCCTGAAATCGTTCCTTCAGCTTTAGGTTCCACTCCTAAGTCTCTCGCGTCTTCTTTGAGTTCTTCTATAAACAGCTTTCTTTGTTGTGAAAGTCTGTTAAATATCGTCTTTATCTCGCTGTCTGCTGTCTCTTTCGCAGCCTGCGTATAACCAAGTGCACCGTCCTGACATAAGTCTAAGATGTCTTGTAGTCTGTCTTTTATCTCTTTATTATCCATAGTACTTTTACTGTTTTGTATTTTTTACAATGAATAATGCAGAGATCATTCCACCTGCTCAAAAACCAATATTTTCCTGTTTAGGGGGCAAGTATTGTGGAAATGTTTCTAGAAAGAAACGATAAACTGTTGTCTATAAGCAACAATGGCTACTTTTTACTCGCCAAATCACTCAAAAGCGACCTCACTTGTTTATAGTCGACTACGCTAAATTTAGCCACCGAATGTATATCTCCTACTTTAATGGTATAAGCTGAAGCCGGCATTACTTTAAAGGTATCCTCGTCAGTCCAGTCATCTCCAATTGCAATGGCAAAATCAGGGTCTATCTTTTGCAGCCACTTGTGCGCGGCTTTGCCTTTATTCACCTCTATATTTTTAATTTCAACCACCTTATTACCTTCCAAGACCTGCAAATTCATATTTACCGCCAGGTACTTTAAGTGACTGATTATCTCTCTGGCACGCAACTCTCCTAGACCGGTTTCTACTTTTCTATAATGCCATACCAGCGAGTAATCTTTTTCTTCTATAAACGAACCCGGTGTTTTATTTACATAAATATCTAAAATCGGT
>NZ_SMMD01000511.1 GCF_009711475.1 Fulvivirga aurantia | reverse complement strand
AAGTGCACTTAAGTCGACAAGTATGCGTGTAGAAGACGAGCAAGGCTTGATAGACGCACTTGAGGGAACAAGGTTTGATTTAGTAATCAGCGATAATTCATTACCCAAAATGGACGCTAACAGAGCTCTTCGGGTAGTAAGGTCGATAGATCAGGATGTACCATTTATCATTATATCAGGTTCGATAAATCAGGAAAATGCCATAAACGCCATGTATGAAGGGGCTAATGACTACCTCACCAAAGACGATTTGTCAAAGTTAGAGCCGGTAGTTATAAGAGAGGTGAAAGAAGCTCGGCTTAGAAGAAGCAAACACAAAGTAGAAAAGAAACTTCTTCAAACACAGGCTTCTTATCAGGCCCTGGCTCAGAGTATTATGGATGTGTTCTTTGCCATTGATAATGCATTGATAATCACTTACTGGAACGAGACCGCAAGAAGAGAGTTCAATCTATTACCCAAAGATGTAATTGGTAAGTATCTCTATGATGTTTTCCCTGCTCTTAAAAATTCTCATGTAGATGAGCAGTTTAGCCTAGGTCTAAAAACCAAAACCGCGCGATACACCACCTTTAAGTATTCTAAAAAATATCACGGCATAGATGCAGTCGAGTATTTTGACGGTAGTATTTACCCTACTGCTGATGGTGCCTCAGTAATTCTCAAAAAAATTACCGACAAAAAAATCTCAGAAGAATCTCTCAAAAACCTAAATAAAGAACTTGAAACACTCATTTACCGACTATCACATGAGATAAAAGGCCCAATGTCTTCATTACTCGGGCTCATCAATGTTGGTAGAATGGAGTTTCAGGATCACAAAATAAATGAGTACTTAGATAAACAAGAGTCTTCGGTAAATCTCCTAAACAACACATTAAAAGCACTTATGAATCTATCCGAACTCAAAAGAGAAACTGTTCGCTCAGAAGAAATCCAGGTTAAAAGTATTGTCGACAGTATACTCAGAAAAATGAAATATGTACCTGGTTATGAAGACGTACAGATAATCGTTGACATAGACCCAAGCCACAAAGTAATCTCCGATACCAAACAGGTACAAACGATTTTACAAAACCTGATTGACAATGCTATTAAATTTAGAAAAGGCAGAAAACCCAGTCTTTATATTGAAACCATAAGACACAGCAGTTGCCTTTATTTGTCTGTTGCCGACAATGGTGAAGGTATCCCTGCAGACCAGCAGGATAAAATATATGACATGTTTTATCGCGCCAATGTCAACTCTAAAGGCCCGGGCTTGGGTTTGTATATGGTAAAAAGCTCAGTGGAGAAAATACAAGGCTCTGTAAGTATGAAAAGTGTGGAAGGTAAAGGGTGCCGTTTCGACATTATCATTCCAGACCTCCAATCAACCAAGCCAATACAGAAGTGGTAAGTAGATGAAATAAAAAGTTTCTTCAATTGTCTACCTTTGCAGCAGCAAAAATTGGGGTAGACAATAGTGAATGTACAGTTAAACAAACGCGTAAAATACATCAACCTGGGAGAGGTTGACTATAAACAAGCCTGGGACTACCAGACCGAGCTATTCGAGCAGACTGTACAACTAAAAATCGCCAATCGCAAAAAACCAACTGCTGAGCAAGCGCTCACCAATAACTACCTGATCTTTTGCGAGCACCCTCATGTGTATACACTTGGTAAAAGTGGCTCTGAAGATCATCTTCTAATTAATGATGACGGATTAAAGGCAAAAAATGCCACTTATTATAAGATCAATCGTGGTGGAGACATCACCTATCATGGCCCCGGACAAATTGTGGGTTACCCGATTCTCGATCTTGATAATTTTTTCACAGATATACATAAATACCTCAGGTTTTTAGAAGAGGCCGTAATACTTACGCTCAAAGAATATGGCATAGAAGCCGGGCGCATCGATGGCCTCACAGGGGTGTGGCTCGATCACATTGCACAAAAAAATCCGCGAAAAATCTGTGCCTTGGGTGTGAAATCAAGCCGATGGGTCACTATGCACGGTTTTGCTTTTAATGTAAACACACAACTCGATTATTTTAAGAATATTGTGCCTTGTGGCATAGAAGATAAAGCCGTAACCTCACTACAACAGGAGCTTGGCGCAGCACAAAATATGGAAGAGGTGAGCCAAAAACTCAAAAATCATATCGCTGACTTATTTGAAATGGAGCTTTATTAATCAACATGAAAAAGGATATAGAAATACCTAAAGTAGAAAATGTAACCGTAGCTGTCGCCCATTCCATCAACGAAGCCGGGGGCGAAGAGTGGCGCGTACACCTGATCAATAATAATGAGTATGATTTAGAAAACACCCTGGTGACTTCTAAAGGCTATGGTAAAAAAGAAGGCGAAACACAAAAAACTTCGACTTTAAGGCACTTTCTGGAAACAGTAAAGGCAAACGACACCGCGGCTATCGAAACTCTGGACCCTGCTGTCTTTCACTTAAATAATGAGTATTGGGTCACTTATTATGTGGATGGGACAATGTATGATAAGCGTTTCACATTTTTGCCAGATTCAATTCAAAATAGTAACCTTACGTTTATCGAGGCACTAGGCTCAGAGGGCATCCTGCATTCGTAACAAATTAAATGGCTACACTTAAAAATATACTTTTCCTGGATGTTGAAACCGTAAGTGCACATGACACTTTCGACCAGCTAGACGAAAGGCTAAAGGCGCAATGGGCAAGAAAAGCTTCTTTTCTCAAACGGGAGCCAGAAACCACAGACGAAGAATTATATTTTAAGAGAGGCGGTATTTATGCTGAGTTTGGCAAGATCGTAGTAATCAGTCTGGGGTATTTTGTACAAGTTGATGGCAAGACTACTTTCAGGGTAACCAGTCTGGCCGATCATGATGAAAAAGCATTACTCGAGCGCTTTAAAGCCATTCTTGAAAAACTAGATGATGACCTCAAGCTTTGCGCACATAATGGCCGCGAGTTTGATTTTCCTTACCTGAGTCGCAGAATGCTCATCAATGGCATTAAGCTACCTTCTGCCCTCGATCTTGCCGGTAAAAAGCCCTGGGAAGTAAACCACCTCGATACGATGGACATGTGGAAGTTTGGCGATTGGAAGCACTATACTTCTTTGGAACTCATGGCAGCCCTTTTTGGAATTGAATCAAGCAAGTCGACCATAGATGGCAGCATGGTAAATGAGGTTTACCACAAAGATAATGACCTGCAAAGAATCGCTGACTACTGCAAAGATGACGTAATAGTTACCGCACAGCTTTACTGTAAACTCAAGTCGATTGATGTAGAGTTTGAAGTTATAAACGTAAGCTAAACCTCCACATTACGACTTCTCTAAACCTGACCTGTAGAAGTCATTTTCTATTGCTTTCATAAAATTTGAAAGTAAAAATCAGCAATTTTAATTCAGCAAAACACCAGCGCCTCTTCAACTGTTAATCATTAATTAACGAAAACAC
>NZ_SMMD01000742.1 GCF_009711475.1 Fulvivirga aurantia | reverse complement strand
TTTTTCGGCTAATGTTCTTAATTAGCATATTTTATTCTAAGTTTGGGATGGACATTTTTTTTATTAACCTAAACAAAACAATATGAAGAAGTTTTTACTGCTTAGTTTCATGTTGATGTTCGCATTCACGTTTAGTGAATCGTGGGCTCAAGAACGTACAGTATCCGGTAAGGTTACTTCCGTAGAAGACGGATCTACCCTACCTGGTGTAAACGTGGTTGTCAAAGGGACGACTACGGGAACAGTTACCGATATTGATGGTAACTATAAATTGACAGTACCTTCTAGTGCTAGCACACTAGTATTCTCATTTATCGGTCTAGCAACTGAGGAGATTGAAATCGGTACAAGATCAGTTATCGATGTTGCAATGTCTCCAGACGTACAGCAATTATCTGAGGTAGTTGTTGTAGGATACGGTACAACTCTTAAAAAGGAATTTACTGGCTCATCAGTTTCAGTTTCTTCAAAGCAAATTGAAAAACTTCCTGTAACAGGTGCTGATCAAGTCCTTCAAGGTCTGGCTGCAGGAGTTCAAGTTACTTCTGCTTCTGGTACCCCAGGCGGTGGAATTAGTGTAAGGGTTCGTGGCCAAACTTCTATTTCTGCTAGCAATGATCCATTGTATGTTATAGACGGTGTGCCGGTAGTTAGCGGAAATATTCAACAAAGTGGTTTTGGTGGTCAAGGTGGTAATGCGCTATCTGCTCTGAATCCAAATGACATTGAATCAATTGAAGTATTGAAGGATGCTTCGAGTACTGCTATTTATGGCGCACGTGCAGCTAATGGAGTTGTTCTTATTACAACGAAACGTGGTAAAACAGGTAAAACAAAATTAAATGCAGGTTATATGCGTGGTTTTGGTGAGCCTACCAACGTTATAGATGTGCTGAATGCAGATCAATGGGAGATGATTATGAACGAAGCAAGACTGAATGATGGACTTGCTCCTGTAGAATATGATGAAACTCCAAATGCAAATGTTGATACGGATTGGTTAGATGAGGTTTTCAGAACAGCCGATATTGAACAATTCAATTTAAGCTTAAGCGGTGGAGATAGTAAAACTCGTTATTTCGTGAGTGGAAGTTATAGAAATGAACAAGGTACTATGCTTGGATCTGGTTACCAACGAGCCACTACAAGATTAAACCTTGATCATACCGCAACTGAAAAGTTTAGCTTTGGAGCATCTATTGGCCTTTCATTTGATAAGAACGAAAGAATACAAAATGATAACAATATCTATGGTGTACTTTCAACAGCTTTATTGACCGCTCCAAATATTCCTGTTTTTGTTTTAGATGAAAATGGAAACCCAACGGATGAGTATAGTGATGAGCCTCCTTTTGCCAACCCTGTAAGATCTGCATTATTACCTAGGTTTGACAATAAAACTAAAAAGGTAATAGCTAACACATATTACAAATATGAAATTGTTTCTGGTGTTACTGCTCAGTTAGATGCATCGTTAGATTGGACAGAATTAACTGAGGATCACTATATCCCAGCAAGCACATTTCAAGGAGCACCTAATGGAGTAGGTAACTACAATACAAGAGAGCTAGCAACTACAGTTCTTGAGCCTACTTTAAGAATTAATAAGACTTTAGGCTCAGATCACAATATTTCTGCTGTAGTCGGTGGAACTTGGCAAAACAGAACTGATTTTAGAAATAGTGTTTCTGGAAATGGTTTTTCTAGAGAATCTTTAACTTACTTAACTTCAGCATCAACAATTACGGCTGGTAGTTCTTTAAGAAGAGATTATGCTTTTAATTCTGTTTTCGCTAGAGCAAGCTATAGCTATCAAGGTAAGTATTTAGCTACTGCTACTGTTAGAAGAGATGGATCTTCAAGATTTGGACCTGATAATAGATTCGGAACATTTTATGCATTTTCTGTTGGATGGAATTTTTCTGATGAGTCATTCATGGATGGGATAGAGTGGTTATCACTTGGTAAGTTGAGAGCTTCATATGGTAAAACAGGTAATGATAGAATTGGAGATTTCACATACCTAGGTACTTGGACTGGTGGTGCAAACTACCTTGACCGCCCTGCAACTGCACCAGTTAGAATTGCTAATAATGAGTTGAAGTGGGAAGAAACTACTACATATGATATTGGATTAGAATTAGCATTATTTAACAACAGGTTAAATATTAATGCAGGCTATTTCGATGGTTCTACTGTAGATCTACTCTATGCTAATCCTATACCTGAATCAACGGGTTTTGCAAGTGTACAAGATAACATTGGAGAAATAAGAAACTGGGGTTGGGAATTTGATGTTAACTCTGTTAACGTTAATACAAACGGTTTTAAGTGGTCAACTACTTTTAACATTTCCTTCCTAGATAACGAAGTAGTTTCGTTATTAGATCCAGAACCAATTTTGTCAGGTTTCGGCAGTGCAATTATTGAGGGAGAACCTTTAAATACATTTTATTTATATGATTTCATAGGAGTTGATCCAGCAACTGGAAACTCAATGTATACAGATGTTGATGGAAATGGAACGATAAACTCAGAAGATCAGACAATTGTAGGTAACTATCAGCCAGATTTCTTAGGTGGTATCACCAATAGTTTCTCATACAAGGGAATTTCCCTTGATGTATTCTTCCAGTTCATTCAAGGTGTTGATGTTTATAACAACAACAGGCAGTTTATGGAACACTTAGGTACTAGTGCTTGGGGTATGGATGCTTCTGTTCTTAGAAGATGGAGACAGCCAGGTGATATTACAGATATTCCAAGAGCAGCAACCGGAGCCACTGTAGGCTTAAATAATGCTGATAACTCAAGATTTTTGGAAGACGGGTCGTACCTAAGATTAAAGAATGTAACTCTGGGTTATGATTTCCCTCAAAATTTAGTTTCAAAGTATGGGCTAGGATCATTAAGATTATATGTAACCGGACAGAATCTTCTGACATTTACAGAGTATAGCGGATTTGATCCTGAAGTAAACGTTTTCAATAATACTAGTACTGCTCAGGGAACTGATTTTCTTACTTACCCTCAGTCAAAAATGTTATTGGTTGGAATTAACGTAGGACTATAAAAAAATATAAGATGAATAAATTAAACTCTTTCCTTTTGATGCTCGCGCTTATAGTAAGTGCAACAGCATGTGAGGATTATATTGATAAGCAACCAGTTGATCAAATTGGTGATGAAATTGTAATTGAGGATTTGGAAAGCCTTGATGGAGCAGTTCTTGGTATGTATAGTAGTTTGCAGTCTGGTAACCAATATGGTGAATTGCAGATATTTATGCCTGGAATTCTAAGTGATGAAATGGTTTTTACCGGGACCTTTCCAACTAAACAAGATATGTCGGTTAATAATGTAACTGCTGAAAATACCACAATGAGAGGTGTTTGGTCATCTCCTTATGGGACGATATTTATAGCTAATACCGTTTTGGAAAGAGCATTGAATGCAGGTACTGAGGAGGAAGTTGCTCCTTTCGTTGCTGAAGCCAAGTTTGGAAGAGCATTAGCTCATTTTAATTTGGTTAAACTTTGGGGTGCTGTTCCATTGGCTCTTACCTCAGACGTTGGTGTGACAAGCGAATTGCCTAGAACACCTGCAGCTGAAGTTTATGCTCAGATAATTGCTGACTTACAAGAGGCAATGGCAGATTTGCCTTTAGCTTCTGAAAGGACTGATCCTGAGAGAACAACGCGAGCTACTAAAGGAGCAGCTCAAGCACTACTTGCAAGAGTAGCTTTATATTCAGGAGATTTAAATCTTGCTGGACAAATGGCAGATGCTGTTATAAATAGCGGTGAATACACATTAGATCCTACTTACAGCAATCTTTACAATAATGATGCGACTTCTCCTGAAATCATATTTGAATTATTTGCAAGTATTCAGGATGGTAACAGCTTAGGTTTCTTTGCCCAGCCGGTTGGGGCGGGAGGTAGATATGACTACTCGCCAAATCCAACTTTAGAGGCGCAATATGCAAGTGGAGATGAAAGGGCTGAGCTAATTGTTCCAAACTCTGCTGATGCAGGAGGTATCTTGGTAACTAATAAATACACAGATGCTACAAATGGTACTGATCAACCAATTGTAGTACGTTTGGCTGAAATGTATTTAATTAGGGCTGAGGCCAACAATAGCGTGGCAGACTTAAATACAGTTGCTAGTCGTTCTAACGGAGCTACTTACGCTTCTTATAACCAGTCAAACATGTTGCTTGAAAGAAAGCTTGAATTAGCCTTTGAAGGACATCGATGGAATGATCTAATAAGAACGGGACAAGCAAACGCTGTAATGAGTGCAGTGAAGCCGGCTTCATGGGACGCCACAGACATATTGTTACCAATACCACAGCGTGAAATTGATCAAAATCCTACACTTACGGCTTCTGATCAAAATCCTGGTTATTAATTATTTAAAGAAACAATAGATATGAAAATTATAAATAAATTCAGTTTATTCTTGATCGCATTTGCTGTAATCTTTACTTCAGCATGTGATGAAGAAGATGGACGAACTACATTCGAAGGGCCATTTTATGTGCAGTATACCGGAAGTAGTGCTTCTGTGAGTGAGGCTGATACTACAACTGTCATTAAGGTTGAAGTAAGTAATGTAGGGCCCACGCTCAATTCGGATATAATTGTGAATTATACTGTAGAAGGTGACGCTGAAGTAGGAGTGGATTACGAAATTTTGCGAGGTGGTACACCTGGTCAAATTGTCATACCTGCGGGCGAACACTTTGGAGTTATAGAACTTCGTACGATCAACAATGATGAAACAGATGGAAATAAGTCAATTGATTTGACCCTTACAAGTGCTAATAATGGACTTGAAGTGGGTAGAGGAGCAATTGGTACAACGTACTCGCTAAGTATTAGTGATGACGATTGTCCATTTGATATAACCACGTTTCCTGGTACATACAATGTATCGTGGGTGCAGTCATCAGGTTGGATATGGGACGCTGGTGAGAATACCGGATATGTGTCAAATCTAACGGCAACATCAGAAACTAATGTTTTTGGTACTGATAACTTATTAGGTGCTACAGATGGAGGACAAAATGATGTTCAGGTTGTAAATCTAGTTGTGGATGTTGATGCTGAAACTGTAGGTATAGATAATTCTAATGGTCCCCAAGAGTTCTATAAAAATACTTCAGATTTACAGCGCTATGCAGTTGGTACTGGTGAAGGTGCAGTTGGAACTTGTGGCCCTACCTTTAGTTTTAGTTACGATGTGCTAAGGGAGGACCAAGCAACTGTGGCTGTTTCTGTTACCGCTACTTATGAGAAGGCGAATTAATTTTAATATAAAGAAATTAAATAATGAAAATATATAATTATTTGACGAAATTAAGCTATGCTGCTGCCTTTACCTTGGTACTTGGAGCGTGTAGTGACGATGATGATACAAGTCAGTATTATCAGGAAAATCTTCGAGACATCACTGTAGCCCAGTATATTCAAAATGGAGCCAATACGGAGGCTGGTAGTTATAATACACTTAACGCAGCAATTGAAAAAGCTGGGCTTAGAGCTACTTTAGAGTCTGGAAACATTACATTATTTGCACCAACTGATGCAGCCTTTGCAGCAGCTGGTATAGATATAAGAGATGTTGATGCCAGTACCTTGGCGGATATTCTATCTTACCACGTTATAGACAGTGAAGTAGAATCAGATGCGCTTGGAAATGAATTAACTACTGTACAAGGTACTGATATAATTGTAAACGGTTTATGCTTGAATGGCAATGTAGGTATTGCATCAGCTGGCTCTGATATAAATGTTAATAATGGAGTTATTCATAGTGTAGACAACGTGTTAATGCCTCCTAGTGGCAATTTGGTTTCAGTAATTGGTGATTTTGCTTCTGCTACTGACGCTGAATTAACATTACTTCAAAATGCCGTTGTAAAAGCAGGTTTAGACGCAACACTTGCAGGAAGCAGTAAGTTTACATTACTTGCGCCTACAGATGCTGCAATGACTGCTGCTGGATTTGATCAGGCTGGTATTGACGCAGCAACAGCTCAAGAACTAGAAGACTTTCTTTTATTTCACGTAATTCCGGGTGGTAGTTTGGCATGTGGTTTAACTGAAGCTTTCGAAGCTTTGGATCCAAGTAACTTTAGAACTGATGTCTTTTTAAGAACTGAGACTGCTGCAGGGCCGTTGTCAACTACAAAGGGAGTTGATATCTCAATTGGAGATGATGGTTTAGAAATAGAAGGTGCGGTTGTTGAGAACTCTGATATAATAGCATCGAATGGTGTTATACACATAGTAGATGCAGTCGTAACACCTAAACCTACTATTGCAGAAGCATTAAATGAACCAAATATTGGATTATTTCAATACTATAGAACACATAGGTTTTCTGAAATACTAGATAAATCTGGAGTTACGTATGACCTAAATGGTTCTGTAATTTTGTACGTACCTAGTACATTTGCTGTAGATACGTATTTAGATAACTTAGGTACCGATGTTGCTACTTTGTCTGTAACAGAGGCAGCAGATTTAGTGAATTTCCATGAGTTTAACTTACTATTTAGCGAGCTAGTGTCTGAAACTTACATCAATAATGCAGATACAACAGGCACATTCCTTTATAACTCTAACAGCGGAGGAGACTATCTTAATTTGCTGACAAATGGTTTTGTAGGTTTTTCAACTTTAGATGAAAGCTTTATTTTAGATACAGATAGATCAGGTTTAGGTTTCGGATTTCTTGCTGGAGCATCTTGGCAGGACGAGAGACTGTACAATGGTTATGTTACAACTTCAACTAGTGTATTGGCCGATGTTTCGAGTAATAGCATTTTAGATGAGTTAGTTGCTGATGGTAATTATACAACATTAGTAGCGGCATTGGAAGAAACAGGCTTAGACGAATTAGTAGATGAGGGAAATGTTATATTATTTGCACCAACTGACGCAGCGTTTAGTGCTATTGG
>NZ_SMMD01000624.1 GCF_009711475.1 Fulvivirga aurantia | reverse complement strand
GGGTAGGAAAATCTTATTTATTGCTTGCCGATAACTATGTGGCTCTTGAAGATTACTTTCAGGCTAAAGGTACCCTTAGGTCTATTATAGAAAAGTTTCCGGTTGAGGAATATAAACTTAAAGCCAAGGATAAACTGAAGCAGATAGAATCGCTGGAAGGGAAAGATCAAAATTCTGAATCTGATACTTTAATATTTGATAATTAATATGCTGAATAGTAGTAAATTATATTATGGTCATAGAGGAAATCTATTGAGATTAATTGCGCCATTGATGATCATTTTTATGCTGATTTCTACCCAGTCAAACGCTCAGGAGGATTGGGAAAACGATGGAGAAATTGAAGATGTAGAAATCGAAATTGTAAAAGATCGTGAGATCAATCTACCAAAAGCGAATAGAAATTTTCAAAAAATACCACCGGTAAGTACTGAGCCGAGAGTAGGCGATTTGCAATATTTTTACAACACCATAAACTTTCAAATACCATCATTAGATCTCAAAATGAGACCACTCAGAATTAAAGATGAGCGATTAGAAAAATTTTATGGCAACTATGTAAAGGCGGGATTCGGAAATTATGTTACACCTTACTTTGAAGGGTTTGTAAATAGCAAAAGAAGTAATCAATATACTTATGGTGCTCACGTAAATTTTCTTAATTCTAAGAACGGGCCAGTCGATGATGAAAATTCAGGATCAGGGAGATTTGATCTGGATTTATTTGGTAAGGCGTTTGGTAAAAAAGCTACTTTGAGTGGTGATGTCGGTTATCATAGAAGAAACTATCATTTCTATGGTTATGATGAGGGTGCAGAGATAGATGCCGATTCAATAAAACAAGTCTATAATACTTTTTCTCTGCAGACTGCAATCGAAAACACAAACAAGTCTGATCAGCTGCAGTATAAACTGGGCGTTACTTATGATTACCTTACTGATGACTATGAGGCAAGTGAAGGTAAGCTTGGAGCCGATCTTGGCACCAGTTACGAGCTAAGTGACGATGCGTATGTAAAACTTAATGCAGATGTGATGGTCTTGTCAAGAAAGGATCAGTTAATAGAAACTACTCGAAATACTTTCGGTATAAGTCCAATTGTTGGTTTCAAAATAGCTGGTTTTGATATCGAAGCAGGTTTTAATGCGGTATACGAAGATGATACCTTAGGCTCTTCTGATGATCTTCATTTTTATCCTTTGGCAAAAGCAAGTTATGAGTTGTCAAGTGTTTTTGAGGTATATGCAGGCATTAGAGGAGATATAGAAAGACAATCTTTGAGCGATATTGTCAGTCAAAATCCTTTTATTAAATTCAATCAGCCCATTTTTCACAACAATAAGACATTTGATTTTTACGGTGGAATAAACGGTAAAGTCAATAATAACATAGGTTTTACAGCCGGTCTTAGTTTGGCTAACTATAGAAACCTCCATTATTTTATAAATGACCCATCAGATCAGTCACGCTTTTTAGTAGCATATGATACTGAAAATACAGCGGTGGTTAATCTTTTCGGAGAACTTACGCTTAATAATGAGTCTTTAAGGACCACATTCAGGGGAGATTATTGGGGATATGACGCTAGCGATGAGATAGGTGGAGAAGCGTGGCATAGGCCAAATTATCAGCTTTCTATATTGTCAACTTATAATCTTTACGATAAAATTCTCTTTAATGCAGAATTCTACATGTACGGTGGCATAAAAGCTATTGATCTCGTAAATAATGAGGAGATATCACTTGACCCGGCTCTTGATTTAAGCCTTAAAAGTGAGTACCTGATATCAAAACAAGTGTCAGCTTTTGTAGAGTTTAATAATATTTTTAGTCAGAGTTACGAGTTGTACTATCGTTATCCTTCTAGAAAACTGCAGTTTATGGCTGGGTTTACCTATAGTTTTTAAACCATTAGGCAGATTTGTAATTAACATTATTTCCCTATATTGTGGGGATAACGCATTTTTTAGTTGATTTGCCACACTGAAAATTTAGATTATTTTTGTAACACTTATTGGTTTTAAAAACAACAGATAACCACGACTATGGCTAAGAAGAAAAAAGAAGATAAAGAAAGAGAAGACGATATAAACCAGGATGCTCAGGGTGATTTTAATGAGGCAGATGATAATTTTGGCTTACCGGATGTAGATTATGAGCCTATCGACCGTGATGAGGAAGAAGAGCAATCGTCTGAGACTTCTGAATCGCAGGAGGAAACAACAGAGCAAGAGGAAGCTCCGGCATACGAAAGTGAGGAAGTATATGCTGCAGAAGGTATAGATCACGAAGCTGAGCAAACTCCACCAAAACAAGAGTATGTACCTGGAAGCTACACACCGCCTAAAGATGACTCCAATAATGGTCCAAAAGTCATTTTACTTATTCTTGTGCTTATAGCAATTGGTGGTCTGATATGGTGGTTTGGTTTTGAATCTCCAAAAAGAGAGGCCGCTGAAAAAGCAAAGATTGAAAAGCAAAAACAAGAAGAAATCAGGAGAAGACAGCAGGCTGAAGCTGCAGCAGAACGTAAGCGTCAGGAAGAGCTCGCAGCTCAAAGAGAAGCTGAAGCAGCGGCAGAGGCAGCATCTAAGCCTAAACTTGGTACCATTGAAACAATTTCTGATAGGTCAGGTCGTTATTACGTAGTAATTTCTAGTGCCCTTGACGGAGATTTGGCTATGGATTATGCCAAGCAAAAGCAAAAAGAAGGAATAGCAACTTACATTATCGAGCCATTCGGAAAGAGCAAATTCCACAGGATAGCTGTAAGCGATTTTGGTTCCTGGGAAGATGCGCAAGCAGAAGCTAATGATTTGAAAGGCCAATATGGCGATGGCGTTTGGGTGATTAAATACTAATTGATTAATGATATTAACACAAATTACGACCGCACAAGATACGGCAACCATAGCGAACCAAACTGATACGGTATCAATATTAGACCTCCTTTTACAAGGAGGTTTTATGATGGTACCGATTTTTATATTATCAGCAATGGCTGTATATATTTTTACAGAGCGTGTTTTAAATATTAATAAAGCTGCTAAAACACCTGATGATTTCATGAGTGGCATCAGGAATCGCGTGGAACAAGGAGATATCGATGGGGCCAAAGTATTGTGCACCCAGTATGATTCACCCACTGCGAGAATGATAGAAAAAGGGATATCTCGGATAGGAAGTCCTTTAAAGAATATTGAAGTTTCTATCGAGAACGTGGGCAAGATTGAAATCTTTAAATTGGAGAAGAACCTGGCCTTGTTGGCTACGATTTCTGGTGCAGCACCTATGCTAGGTTTTTTAGGTACTGTAATCGGTATGATCCAGTCATTTATTGCTATCGCTCAGGAAGAAGGCTCTGTAAGCCCAAAATTACTTTCTGAAGGTATTTATACTGCGATGGTTACTACTGCAGCCGGTTTGTTCGTAGGTATTTTGGCCTATATCGGGTACAATTACCTAGTATCTCGAGTGCAAAAGGTAGTGCACAAGATGGAGTACAACTCTGTTGATTTCATAGATTTATTACAGGAGCCTAGATAGGTTTTAAAGCACTAAGACAAATAAGATATGGCATTAAAATCAAAACATAATGTAGAACCGATGTTCAGCATGTCTTCCATGACAGACATCATCTTTCTCTTGTTGATATTTTTCATGCTCACATCATCATTCATCACGCCTTCTGGTTTGCCTGTCAGTTTGCCAACGAGCAAAGCGGCTACTGTAGAGTTGCAGAAGGTTTCTGTGACTATTACCAAAGACCTTGATTATTATGTAAATGATAAGAAAGTAAGCAAGGGGATGCTTGAAGGGGAACTTAAAAGCAAGCTTACGGGTAAAGAAGGTGTAGTAGTACTACATATTGATAAAAGTGTGGCTACAGAGCATCTGGTAGATGTTGCTGGTATAGCTACTCTACTGGAAGCAAAAGTATCTATAGCTACCAAACCTAATTAGGGTGGAAAAAGAAGAAAGAAATAAGAAACTGGGATTAGTGATATCAGGAGCATTTCATTTGCTGCTGTTACTCGCTTTCTTATTTATTATAGCCTGGAAAGAGCCAGACCCTCCGATACCAGAATATGGCATCGAGCTTAACTTTGGTACAAGTGATGTTGGAACTGGTAATGTGCAGCCCGAGACTGCTGTAGAAGAAACTCCTGTAGATGAAGAAGCAGCTCCTGAAGAGTTGCCTGAAGAAAGCACAGAAGATGTGGTGGAAGAGGTTGATGTGACGGAAGAGGTGGAAGATACACCTACAGAAGCAGCTGAGACCACCGAAAATACACAAGCTAGTCCTGATGTAGTGGAAGAGACACCTAAAGTTGAAAAACAACCTGAGGTGAAGGAGGTGAAGAAAGAAACAAAGCCGGTAGAGAAACCTACTGAAGAGAAGAAAACTGAAAAACCTGCTGCCGGTGCCAAAGGCAATGAGGGAGAAAATAATAAACCTCAAAATGCAAATCAAGGCGATAACATAGACAAGCAGGGTGACAAGGGTGATGAACAAGGTACCTTAGATTCCAGAGCGCTGTATGGTCAGGCCGGTGGCGGTGGGGGTCCCGCGTTAAGTATTGTTGGTTGGATATGGGATGAAGTACCTAATAAAAAAGATGATAGTTCTGAAAATGGTCAGATTATAATTGATTTTTGGATAGATGATCAGGGTGAAGTTCTGAGAACTAGAATAACTGAAACTGGCGTTTCTATGGCGGTTGCAAAGTTCTACGAGGAACAACTAAGAGAAATT
>NZ_SMMD01000848.1 GCF_009711475.1 Fulvivirga aurantia | reverse complement strand
TCATCCCTGCGCAGGCAGGGATCTCTAATTTGTAGTGAATTATGACGAGATTCCTCTATAATTTACTACGCTACGCTTCATAAATTCGAGGAATGACGAGATAGATTTCTCTATAATTTACTACGCTGCGCTTCATAAATTCGAGGAATGACGATTAGTGAGAGCATCACTCAGAGGGCTTAGCCCAAAGAGTCTCAGTATTATGATACGTCCCAATTTCTACGTATGACTCTTTAGACTAACTGCCTTTTCTTTTATCACCTTTACCGCCTTTTCGATATGCTTTTGCTCCACATACGTTTGGCCAATGATCATTCTAAGTGTATAAACGCCATTGATTTTGGTGTGAGAAAGAAACAACTCACCACTTTTATTGATACTTTCCAAAAGCTCCTCATTGAGTTTATTCAACACCTCGGTGTCATCAATACCGGATGGCTTTAGCCTAAAGCCTGTAAAATTGAGAAAGGGTTTACCGATAATTTCAAAGTCACCACTCTCAATGATGACCTTACCAAAATAATCATTGAGTGCAATGTGTTTACGCATTTTAGACTGTAAACCTTCCAGGCCATAACTTCGCATCACAAACCACAGTTTGAGTGCTCTAAACCTGCGCCCCAAAGGAATTCCCCAATCTCGGTAGTCATTTACCTGGCCCCGGGTCTTGGTTTTAAGGTACTCAGGCAACACCTCAAAAGTTCTTATGAGTATGTCAGCATCTTTTACAAAATAAGCCGAGCAATCAAAATTGGTAAACATCCATTTATGAGGATTGAAAACAAAACTATCTGCATCTTCAATGCCTTCAATCATCCATTGGTATTCTGGTAGCAGCAGCGCAGAGCCTGCATAGGCAGCATCTACATGCAGCCATACCTTGTATTTTTTACAAATGGCAGCTATTTCCTTTAGTGGATCAACGGCAACAGTACCTGTTGTGCCAATGGCAGCTACCACACAACTTGGTTTTAAGCCCTTTTCGATATCAGCCTTAATCGCAGCTTCGAGAGCTTCTGGTTGCATAGCCAAAACATCATCAACAGGTATTTTTACGAGATTATCAGTGCCAATACCACTTATGCCAACAGCTTTGTCAATGCTGGAGTGTGTTTCTGTAGAACAGTATACGCGAAGATTGTTAGGGATACCTTTGGTCGTTGCCGTAAAGTCACTCGACACTTCTCTGGCAGTAAGTATTGCCACAAGAGTAGCAGAGGAGGCGCTGTCTTGAATGACACCTTCAAAATTGCCCGGAATAGCCATATTATCTCGCAACCATTCCATGACACGTTCTTCAAGCTCAGCAGCAGCAGGGGAGGTATCCCAAATCATACATTGCGCTCCAATGGCAGCTGTAAGAAATTCAGCAAAAAGCGATTCTACAGAAGAATTTCCAGGGAAGTAAGCATGAAAATTAGGGTGCTGCCAATGAGTGATCCCCGGCTTAATAATCTTATCCATGTCTGACATGATCGACTGAAGCGATTCCGATTTGAGAGGAGGGGCACCAGGTATTTGGTTGTAAACCTCTTTTGGAGCCACCTTTGATTTTACCGGTAAGGACTCTATTTCTTTAAAATACTTTTCAATCCAATCGAGAACTACATCTACATTCTCTCTAAAATCTTGTCTTTCTAACATGTATGAAATTTAAGTTTTGAAGATAGGCACCTTGCCAATAACGACCCAACAAAACTCAGGTTGCTTACTGGAAATAAATTTTTCATAAATCTAGACTTTCTCTTTTAGTTAAATTAGTAAATACTAAAAATATTAGTAAATTTACTCCTATGAAAGCGAGCGTGACGGATAAACTAAAAATTTTAGCAGATGCAGCCAAGTACGATGTGTCTTGTGCATCAAGTGGGAGTAAGAGAAATAATAAAAACAAAGGCCTTGGTAATGCTACCGGCATGGGTATTTGTCACAGCTATACAGAAGATGGGCGCTGCGTTTCTTTGCTAAAAATATTATTGACCAATCATTGTATTTATGATTGTGCCTATTGTGTAAGCCGCAAAAGTAATGATATCAAACGCGTGGCTTTTACGGTAGAGGAAGTGGTAGACCTGACCATAAATTTTTATCGAAGAAACTATATTGAAGGGCTTTTCTTGAGTTCCGGCATTTTTAAGAATGCCGATTATACCAATGAGCGATTGATCAGGATTGCCAAAAAACTTCGCAACGAACACAATTTTAATGGCTATATCCATTTAAAGATCATCCCTGGTGCAAGTCCTGAGGTTATGAGGGAGGCCGGAGTCTATGCCGATAGGCTTAGTGTAAATCTTGAAATACCTTCTGAGCGAAGTTTGCAAAAGATAGCTCCTGAGAAGGATCATAAAAGTGTGTACACGCCCATGAACTGGCTCAAAGAACAAATCGCTGAAAACCGTGAAGACAGTAGGAAGTTTAGGAAAACTCCTATGTTCGCTCCAGGTGGACAAAGTACACAAATGGTGGTTGGCGCTACTCCTGAGACGGACCATCACATCCTCAACTTATCAGCTTCTCTTTATAAAGAGCAACTGCTCAAGCGAGTTTATTACTCTGGCTACATACCGATAAGTGAAGACGAGCGACTACCGGCACTCAAACAAGCTCCTCTGATAAGAGAAAATCGACTTTATCAGGCGGATTGGTTATATCGATTTTATGGTTTCGAAGTCAATGAAATTATTGATGAAACACAGCCTAATTTGGATCTCGAAATTGACCCAAAATTAGGTTATGCGTTAAGGCACCTTGATCAATTTCCTGTAGATGTAAATCGGGCTCCTTATGAAATGATACTTCGTGTGCCGGGTATTGGTGTGAAAACAGCGCAATTGATTGTGAAATCACGCAAATATGGTAGAGTGCGCTATGAGGATATTAAGAAGATGGGTGCCGCAATGAATCGTGCCAAATACTTTATAGAAATCTCAGGTCGGCCTTTACCTGCAGCGAGTGCTGTACCTGAGCGCATACGCCATGAAATTATCTACCCAGCTAAGAAAGCTCAACTAACCCTTTTTTGATATGAAAATACTCTATGACGGCTCTTTTGATGGATTAATGTCTGTAGTGTTTGACTGCTACGAACAAAAAATGGTACCTACGGCCATAATCAAAATGCACAAGTACCAACCGGAAATGTTCGATCAGGTTCAGACCGTTGAAACCAATGCTGAAAAAACAAAGCGTGTGATTGACGGTCTACATAAGAAAATGACTTCCAATGCTTTTAACCAGTTGTTCAAAGCATTCCATTCAGAATTTGATGACATAGAGCTAACTATCTTTAATTATATAAGGTTGGTGATATCAACTAAGGGATATATCGGCACCGATTATCGGCAAGAGCCTATTTTACGCATCAAACAGGTCGTTAAAATGATGAATCGTGAAATTCACAGGATGCATGCTTTTGTCCGGTTTCAATTGACAGTTGATGGTATTTATGCCGCCACAGTAAATCCTGATTTTGATGTAATGCCTTTCATTGGGGAACACTTTAGAAAGCGCTACGCTGATCAATTATGGTTGATTTATGATGTGCAGCGAGATTACGGCATTTATTACGACATGCAAAAATTGCAGACTATTCATATCGAAAACCCTGAGTGGACAGCCAATAAAAAAATCAAGGACAGCTTACTGGCAGACAAAGAGAAATCCTTTCAAAACATGTGGCAACAGTACTTTTCGTCTACCTCAATCGCAGAGCGCAAGAACATGAAACTGCACTTACAACACGTGCCCAAACGCTATTGGAAGTATCTGCCGGAGAAGTCGGCCTGATTAATTTGTGCTAAGGAAAGTCTGGATTTTTCAATTTCAGCTTCCCGCCAAGGGACTCCCGAATATCCCCACAGCCAACTCAGCCCAGATTAGCAGTAAGGCAAGCAAGATTAAACCACAGATGATAAATCTGCTACGGGTGCTCTTAACACTGCGTATCACCCATTCGCAACACAAGCCGGTTGAGAATAGGAGAGCTCCGGCTATTACAAAGTCAGCTATCGACCAGTTGACTTCTGTGGTAAATTGCATGGCTACAAAGGGTATGAGTAAAATCACTGCGGCTACTCCTAGAATAGCGGTCAGTCTTTTGTTGATTGTTATCATGATAATACCTATTTAAAAGTACTTTGAAATACAAAGTAATAAAAAAGAATTGAAATTAGGAATAGATACTTAATTAAATCTATATCCCTTTGGCAGTTGTAAAATCAATTTTGTGCTGTATACAGTTGCTCAACCAAACTCATGACTAAGGCTTTTCACCTTAATCACGAGTTGAAATTGAGCGATAAGCTATGCCATGGCCTCTGTATTACGAGACACTGATTCAGCCGTTTTATTCGTTTCAATACCTTTCTCAACCAGCCTGGCAATGAGCCATATGAATGGTTCTACTTGTCCATTGAGTAAACAGGTGCCATCACAGATGCTTTTTAGCAACCCTTGCACATTGTAGGATTGCAAAGCCAACAGGGCAGAATCATCAGTAAGTAATAGGGAGCAAGCTGGTAGTTCATCAGACTTGCTTTTATTCATTGCTACTGTTCCCTCACTAAGCGTAATAACTACTGCATTATCTTTACCTGGCACACTTACAACTATCTCCAAATCCGGTGTCATTTCTGGGTTTTTACTCACTGTGTGCGTTAAATAACACTCAAATGAATTGGCCCATACCTGAAGATCAGCATATGATACAGGAGAGGAATTGGTTTTTTCTTTCGTTTTAAACTCCTTGTCAACCTCACGCTCTACTTCAATGAGTGCTTCCACAGTTCTATCTACATCATCTTTGGTGTGAGCTGCAGAGCAAATTAGTCTCAGTCTGCCTCTACCACTTTCAACAATAGGGTAGGTTACTGCTGAGGTTTGAATTCCTTTCTTATACAATCCTTGAACTATCGCATAAAGCTTGTCTTTATCACTAAAATGTGGGGTTACTATTGGGCCATCTCCGGTACCGAGGTCATAACCGGCATCTTCAAATCGCTTGCGCATATACCTCGTGGTGTCCCACAGTCTTTCACGAAGCGCATCGTCTGAACGAAGACACCTTAAAGAAGTAAGTGCTGCAGCCATATCTGCCGGGCTCACCGATGCCTGGAAAATATAAGCCCGTGAGGATGATTTCAATAAATCGACATGCTCCTGGCTGGCAGCTACCACACCACCAAGACTTCCCAAAGCTTTACTGAGTGTTGTCATAATGAAGTCAACTTCCTTTGTTACGCCTTGAGCGGCACAAATTCCTGCGCCTTTCTCACCATAGAAACCAAAAGAATGAGCCTCGTCTACCAAAACCAGTGCATTGTATTTCTTGGCTGTGCGCACAATTTTAGCTACAGGGGCAGCACCTTCACCCATACTATAAACACCTTCCAGCACCACCAGAATAGAGCGGTATGGTGATACTTCAGACTGTAATACAGCTTCGAGGTCGTCAGCGTTGTTGTGCTTGAAGGTACGAATGGTAGCACCACATAGGCGGGCACCATCAACTATCGATGCGTGACACAGCTGATCGATAACAACCACATCATTGTTGCCTAGTAAACCTGCAACGGCACCTACATTGGCAGTGTACCCTGTAGGGAAAAGGCATGCACTTGGTTTGCCTACTAGTTCGGCAAACTCGGTCTCAAACTCCAAATGTTGATTGGTCATGCCTGAGGCCGCGGCAGATGTGCCCATGCCGGTACCAAAGCGGGCGAGCGAAGCGGAAGCCTCTTCCATTACTTTAGGGTCACGGTTTAAGCCAAGGTATAAATTGGTAGTCCATATAATCGCTTCTTGCTCTTCATCATTATAAGCATCGCCAACAAGGCCTTTGGTGGCGCTACCTGTACGCAAAACCTTGCTATATGGATTTCTACGATCATTATTGACCATTTTTAAAACTTCCTGTACAAGCTTACTCTTGTCATTAGCGTTCCAGGCAGGGGCTTTAGCAGCCTGAAAAGTTGGGTGACTTGACTGGATGTTTGTCTGAAAATTACTTAAAGTATCCGTGGCTACTCCTCTAAACGATTTGGTTGTCGCACAATCAACTTTACCAGCTGTTGAGCCCACAACATAGTTGATCAGGGCCTCTGGTGTTGAGTGCTCAAAAATGGCATGAGGCGGAACTTTTACACCTAAAAGTCTGGTGAGCCTGCTACTGAGTTCGAAAGTTGTGAGAGAATCCAGGCCCAGGCTATCAAATGATTGTAAAGGTGTAACTTCATCTGCGCTGGGTAGATTAAGCAAAACAGCCAATTCTTGTTGAATGATTTCAAGTATGGCAGCTTGTTTATCATGATCAGAAGCCTTGAGTTTTTCAGAAAGCGCTACAGTACTGTTGTTATTCTGATTTTCTGTCACCTGCTCCTCGGTCATATTCATCAATTGCTTGCGGTCAAGCTTGTCATTGGGTAAGGTAGGTAGCGCATCAAGATGTTTAACCACCTGGGGTACCATATATTTGGGTAGTCGTTGTGCGATGTAGGCCTTCACACTTTCTTCAGAAACGGTTTGGCCGTTGCTCACTATGTAGACGGCTAATATTTTCCGACCGGTGTTGCTTTCTACCGCTGCAGCAGCTGCAGCTTCAATCCCCGGCATGGTTTCAAGGGTAGACTCAATTTCGCCAAGCTCTATTCTATAGCCCCTGATTTTTACCTGCTGGTCAACTCTTCCGAGAAATTCTATTTCCTGATTAGGTGTCCATCGGCAGAGGTCACCAGTTTTATACAGTCGCTGATGTGAGATGCCATTGCGTGGCTCAATCTCTAAAAATCGTTGATTTGTCAGCGCGTCATCATACAAATAGCCTCTGGCAAGTTTGCTTCCGGCAAGGTATAATTCTCCCGGGGTGCCATCAGATATGGGTTGTAGGTTTTCATCTAAAATATAGGCCTGAGAATTGGGTACAGATTTACCAATGGTAATCACTTCAGTCTCTGGTGTTATTTCAGCTATGGTAGAATATACTGTGTCTTCTGTAGGGCCATAGGCATTAAGTATGCGTTTCACTGTACCTAAAGCAAAAACCTGTTTTACTAATGAGCGTTTCAAAGCTTCTCCTCCAAATACCAGGCATTCTATATTTTTGGGCAGCTTTTCTGTGGCCAGTATAGCCTGTACTGCAGAAGCCACCATCACACAGGTCTTGATTTTGTCGACAGCCGGCAACTGTGTGAGCTCAATAGCATTTTTGGCTAAAATGATGGTGCCACCGAGTGAAAGCGTGCCCATGATTTCCATCACTGAGGTATCAAAACAAACAGACGCAGCCGCAAGCATACCACTCAATTCATCATCGCTAAACAGTTCTCGCATAGAGTTTCTCACACCAACTATACCTCTGTGCTCGATCGCAACACCTTTGGGTTGACCTGTGGAGCCTGAAGTGTAAATGATATAAGCAAGATCGTTGGCGCCAGGTTTTACTGAGCTATCGGTGTGGTTGCCAATCTCGTTGATGTTTACAAGTTCCTTTACACACGCACAGAGTTTTGCTGTTTGGTCATTATCTACGATGGCAGCCGCAGCGCGTGAGTGCTCCAGCATATACCTTACCCTTTCTTCCGGATAGGCCGGATCTAACGGTATGTAAGCATAACCTGCCTGCATTACCCCCAACAAGGTGGCTACCAATTCCCAGGAGCGATTCATGCACACCCCAACTAAAGAGCCCGGTGATAAACCTCGTTGTAGAAGTTCGCCAGCGACCTCATGGGTGCGTTGCTCAAGCTGTCTGTAGCTAATTTCTTTCTCTCCATCGATAATGGCAACGCGCTCTGGGGTTGCTGACATTTGTTTAGAAATAAGACAACAAATGGTGTCGTCTAAACTTGTACTGTTTTTTTGATTCATGTGATTATTAAATTTATTGGTCGTAATTCTTTCTTTAGTTTTTACACATACAGATGACCTGAGTAACTCATGTTACTTAAAATCGGTCGCTAAATCTGCATCAATATGTAAGTGAGAGAGAGAGTAAGGTTATTTGTGTATCCTAAATATAGGTTAGGATTTAACCTCGATATTGGTTACCAACTGGTAGTAATTTGGGGTGCAAACTAATGAATTCTAAAACCTTGTACAAGGGTGTTTTGATGAACGAATGGTTATTTATTATTGGAGGTGACTCTGCTTCATGCTACCCATGATTATTGCGCTTGGCCTATACCTATTTCCTGACACAACGAACGCCAAATTTCTGACTTTCTCTTTTTTGTCAACAATGTTATGCTTGTGAGCGTGGCCTTGAATGGTATTTGAAGTGATGTGAACGTGGAATTTATCATCATCAAACTCATTTACCAAGACTTGCTGGTAACTATTCGCTCTTACGCATCACTAAGTTTAAAATGAATTAAATTTTAAACGTAGAAATCATGGACACTATCCGGTTTAAACTCAGGCTTACCACTTTATTTGCTATGCTACTATTCACACTTTCTTGCTCAGACCCAGCGCCAAGGACTTGTCGCATTTCATCATTTCTTTGGGAAGGCCAATTTTATAACCTGGAATATACCGGTAATAGATTAACCCGATTGGTATCTCCTGATGCACGTTTTGATTTACATTATAATGAATATGGTCAATTATATGCCGGGGAGCATTATTTACCCGGGCATGGGGGTGTGCCTTCTTATACTTATACATACAATCATGGCCCATTCGGTATCAATAAAATAGATATGTATACCGGTGCTGAGCATCAACGATTTCTCTTTAATTACACATCTACAGGGGAGGTGGACTATATTGTAAACCAGTATTTTTATATGGGTGATGTAAGTCATGAACTCACTGATCACCTGTACTACAACACTGAGGGAAATGTAACTTTAGTAGATATGACATCTAGCTTGATCACGAGTAGGTACACGTTTTCTCAGTATGATGGAAATATCAATCCATTTATGCAATTGGCAGAAATGGTTGGGAATCCTAAGTTCTTCCCGTTGGGTTTATTTTCTAATTTTCCAATGGATTTTCCACATGTATCGATGGGCTACAGATTTTCTCAAAACAATCCGCATGCCGCTGTGTATGAGCTACCAAGTGTAGATCCTGCGATACAGGAGTTTATCCATACTTACGCCTGGCCATATACAACCAGCATAACCTGGAACAATGACAACTATGGTGTAACTTCTGAATACTATGAGTTTTATTACGATTGTGGGATTTGAGTTAATCTTTATTTCCTGACACAACGAACGCCAAACTTTCTGATTTTTTCTTTTTTGTCAATAATGTTATGCTTGTGAGCGTGGCCTTGAATGGTATTTGAGGTGATGTGAACGTGGAATTTATCATCATTAAACTCTTTGTTTGTTGTCCACAGATCAAGAAAGCTGCCTTTTACTAATTTTTCTCCTTCTACGCGGGCGAGCATCTGTAGATTGAGTTTATTACCGGGAGCAAAGTAGCTTAAACTGTCGGCCGTAATTTCTACCTTGTATTTTTTGGTGTTTGAATCAAAATATCGCTCAGAAATTTCCGGGGCAACCGTCACTGAATGATACTCGTCCCAATCTTCAAGGGTGGGCAATCTCCAGCCCGTGGGGCAGACCTCCCTGGCTTCGGTATAGGTGTAGTAATTGCCTTTAGCACAATCGGTAGTGCTGCTTGCAGGACAATGAGAAGTGCTTGTCTCAAACCGTAAATTGCTCGACAACCAAAGGGTCTGGCCCACCTGCACAGTGTTGTACGATTGCCCATCCCGAGGGTCTACAAAAGTTGACTGCGCATTTAAGTTTGCGTAAATAGAAACTAATAAAGCACACACAATAACCTTCATAGCGCTAAATTTTTACAGCCAATAAACCTGATAAATGCTCTTTCAGCCAGCTGCTACACAAAATAGTAAAATTATCGATCAAGTGAGGTTGTTATTTTATTTAAGTGAAATACTGTGAATGAGGTAAAATCTGAGCTATCCTTCTATATTCTAAATCATACCAATAACTTTTACTATTATTACTTAATATGATTATATTTCGTAATGATTATAATTCAAAACTCTATCTTCTTAAAAATAGAGTTGGCCTTATGCTTCATATTCCTCTCTTCTGCTCTATTTGGTCAAGAAAAATTAGACTTAAAATCCTTTGAGATAGATTCATTAACCTATTTTGAAAAATTGGATGAAGTCATTGTATTGCAGGCTGATGAGGTGCTGACTTTTACCAAGTCAGATTCACTTGAGATAGCAAGCTACGGCCTTGATGTTTTTAAAGATCAATATAATGACCAGCTGGTACAGCAATATTATGATGAGGCTTCTGTATGGCAGATTTTTAAGATCAAAAATAGCTTATCAATAACTGCCAATTTCGTGATTATCCCTTCTGGGGATAATGTCAGTTTATGGATTAGTAAAGGGCATACTATTGAGGAGTATAGGAGTGGAATTGCTGTACCTCCAAATGACTTAGCAGCTATTCAAGCCACGCCCTCCGTATATGATCCTGCAATTGTACCCGTAGAAATACCAGCCGGTGAAGATATCATTGTAAAGTTAAAAGTAGGACCTCCATTTTTATCCAGTTATAATATTAGCACGCCAAGTATCGCCTCTCAGCGGTATTACTTCGATAAGATTACCGATATTAACAATGAGTTTGCTTTTCAAGCGCTTTTTCAAGGCATGCTGTTGCTATTATTTATTTATAACCTCATTATTTTTATTGGAAAAAGAGATACTGCTTACTTGCACTACAGCTTATTTGTAGCGAGCATTTCTTTTTACTTTTTAGTTATGGTTGGCCTCGATAGACTATGGTTGGGAGGTCTGGCCAGGCCCTTTAGTTCTTTGCATTTAAACCTGGTGTGCTACGCTATTTCAATTTTTTATCCACTTTTCACTGTTTCTTTTCTGCATAAGACTGGCTGGAAACCAAGGTTAAGACGACTTTTTATCATATACATTTATCTGAGTATAGTATTTGGTATTGTGACCTCAATATTACTGTTGGTTGTTCCTTCCTGGCAGGTGTTCGGAGCACAATATATCAACATTGCGTATATGCCCATTGGTTTATTGGG
>NZ_SMMD01000472.1 GCF_009711475.1 Fulvivirga aurantia | reverse complement strand
AACCGCATTTGACTGCTCACTCCAAAATAAATACCACTCACTCTCTTTTAGAAAAACAACGGCCTTTTTAAAGGTTTTAAGGTCAAATGATTCTAAACCAAATTTAATATTATGAGAACTAAAACCTTTTTTAGAAAATCAGCAAGTACAATATTATCTGTACTCGCGCTAAGTGCAATGATTTTCATGACCGCCTGCGGTGATGATGACAATGACGCACCACAACCGGCCGAAGAACAGCCTACTGTGGTGGAAGCTGCTAATTCTGCAGGCTTAACTATTCTTCTCGATGCTTTAGTAGAAGTTGATCTTGATGACGATTTATTAAATGCAAATGAAATAACTGTATTTGCTCCTACAAACACGGCTTTTGAAGCGGCTTTAGAAGCTTATGGCGTAGACAATCTTGCTCAATTAACTGCAGAAATTGGCGGTGAAGCTAATTTAGCTACTGTACTTAATTTTCATGTAGTGCCAGCCGTGGCATTTGCTGCTGATCTACAGGAGGGTGCACAAGAGTTTGAAACTCTTTCTGGAGAAAGTCTAACTGTGACTAAGTCTGGTGCAAATGTAACTGTGACTGATGCGGCAGGAAGCACCTATAGCGTAACCACAGCTGATGTAGAAATAGAAAATGGCGTAGTACACGTAATTGATGGTGTGCTATTACCAACAATAGATTTGCCAACAATAGTTGAAGCTTCTACAAGCGCAGGGCTCACAACATTGTTAGACGCAGTAACAGCAGCAGAATTAGCTACAACACTTACCAGCGCTTCAGAAATTACCGTCTTTGCACCGAGTAATGAGGCTTTTGTAGGTCTTTTAGAAAGATATGACGCTTCTGATTTAAATGATCTTGTAGCTAAAATTGGTATTGATGCTGTAACAGAAGTATTAACATTTCATGTTGTACCAGCAGTAGCATTTTCACATGACCTTGAAAATGATTCACAAACTTTTGAAACACTTCAAGGACAAGAAATTACTGTAACTAAATCAGGATCTTCAGTTACTGTTACCGATTACTTAAACTTCACTTACACAGTAACTACCGCAGATGTTGCAATAGAAAATGGTGTAGTGCACGTTATTGATGGTGTAGTATTGCCAGACTTGAGCTCAGACCCTAACGTAGTTGAAGCCGCAACAAGTGCTGGTCTTACTACTTTAATAGATGCGGTACTAGCAGCAGAATTGCGTGATCCATTATTACAAGCGACTGCCATAACCGTATTTGCCCCTACAAATGATGCTTTTGCCGATTTATTAGCTGCACAAGAGGTAAGTGACCTTAACGGCTTAATTGCTAAACTAGGAGTAGATGCTGTAACTAAAGTATTACAGTTTCATGTAGTGCCTGCTGTAGCATTCTCAGGAGACCTGGCTGCAGGTGAGCAAACCTTTACCACTTTGGCAGGAGAAGACTTACTTGTAACGAAAAATGGTGCTACTGTAACTGTAACAGATGCAAGTAGTAATGTTTACACAGTAACTACTGCTGACGTAACCACGAAAATGGTGTAGTTCACGTGATTGACGGTGTACTACTTCCAACCCTATAAATTTTGGTTGTTTTATAATTGCTGGGGCCATAATGTGCCCCGGCTTTATTATGTTTACTACATATGTTTGCGCATCGGTTACGATATCTGTTCATTCTACTTCTCTCTCTTTACTCGTTTATAAATATTTTATTTACTGAGGGAAATAGAATTTTTAGTAATCAGCCTGAGCATGTAGTACTTTTTCTTACCATCACATTTCTTGTCTTTACCCTATGGGAAGGCAACCGACTCCTAATTAAAGCAATCGAGGGGTTTCAATTTCGCAAATTACACATCCTAGTTCCTTTCTTTTTGCTTAGTGTAATTTACCTCATCATACTTTCAGGACTTACCACCGTCAGTTTTTCCTTTATTTATCCAAACTATGACCTAGGGCTCACATTTAAGTTAATGATAGGCTTTACTTTTCGGGTAAACCTGTTTTTGCATTGTATCAACGCGATAGTATTTTTCTTAAGCCAATATAAAAAAGCACAGCTCGAGTCTGAGCAGCTCAAAAAGATGCATGCAGAGGCAAAGTTCCAGGCACTAAGAAATCAGATAAACCCGCACTTCTTATTTAATAGTTTTAATGTACTCGCTACACTGGTACATAAAGACCCAAACACCTCCTCTAAGTTTATAGAGCAGCTGAGTGATGTGTATCGTTATTTGCTCTACAACCAGGAAAATCAACTGGTGACTATCAAAGAAGAGATTGAGTTTTTGAAATCATATATATACCTGCTAAAAATTCGTTTTGGAGAGAATTTAAAGGTGATCTTAGATTTGAATGACACGCTTGATGATAAATATATAGTCCCTGCATCTCTTCAAATGCTTATAGAAAATGCCATAAAGCATAATGTTGTAAGTAAAAAAGACCCATTGTGCATCAAAATCTATAACAATGACAATTATTTGGTTGTTGAGAATAGTAAAAATTTGAAAAAGGTAAAAGAGCCCTCTTCCCGGCTAGGTTTAAAAAATATTAAGGATCGCTACAAATTCTTAAGTGAACACCACGCATTGATCATTAAGTCAAACGGAAGTTTTAAGGTTAAAATACCTATTCTCGATGCAGCATAATGAATGTTTTAGTAGTTGAAGATGAAGCTTACGCAGCGGAACGCCTGATTGGTCAGATTAAAGAATATGACGAAAGCATAGATATTTTGGATGTGGTGGAAAGCGTGGAGGAAGCCACAGACTTTATCAATGCTAACCAATCTGACATCGATCTGGCTTTTATGGACATCCAACTGGCTGATGGCAAAAGCTTCGAAATCTTCAGAGAAGTAGAATTTTTTAAGCCTATAATTTTTACTACTGCTTTTGATGAGTTTGCACTAGACGCATTTAAGCTCAACAGTATCGATTATCTTCTCAAGCCTATAAAGTATGATGACCTCAAACTGGCCTTAGACAAGCTCTCGCGTATCAATCCTAAAAATCAGGCCAGCATTCCTTCTGCACTTTTGG
>NZ_SMMD01000811.1 GCF_009711475.1 Fulvivirga aurantia | reverse complement strand
GCTCTCCAGAGGTATTTTCCAACCTCCGACAAATAGATGTTTTACCTGAGTCTTGGTTTCAAATGCATCTCCGTCTGTTACAAACAGATTGGCTACTTTCCCTTTTTCCAAAGAACCCAGTTGATCTGCTACTCCAAATATTTCTGCTGGTATAATTGTGATGGCTTTCAATGCCTCTTCTTTACCCATTCCATAAGTTGCCGCAAAACCAGCATGATAAGGTAAGTTTCTTACGTTTTCTGCATCAGCGGTTCTTATAGCTACTTTTACACCTGCTTTTTTCATTAGTCCAGCGTTGGCATAAGAGCGATCATATTTATCATAAGCACGGTTAGGGATGCTTAATACAGGACCTGTAATTACAGGTATATCAGCTTTCGCTATCTCTTCTGCTTTTCTCCAGCCTTCAGAAACTCCTGTAAAAACCACTTTGATATCTTTATCGCTTACCCATTCTATGGCCGCTTCAATATCATCAGCAGCATTTACTTCGATAAGCAATGTTTGCTCTCCTCTCACTACAGGCAACAAAGCCTCCATTTCAGGATAGTAGTCAAGCTTTTTCTTTTTGTCTTCTGCTTTCATGGCAGAGTCGATAGAGTGGTATTCTGTCGCTCTACCCCAAACCTCATTGAGCTTCTTCAGGGCTTTCTCTGCCTCTTTCTTAATATCTTCATCAGATCGTCTATCCCATCGGCTTCTTCTACCGGAAGCCGGGAAATTGAGCACGACACCTTCAAAACCGGCATACATCTGATCCGGGGTATAGCCGTGAAGATTTACAAGTGCCGCAGTTCCTGAGAATAAACCTCCTGTAGGTACAGCGAGTGATGTAGTTACGCCACTCACACGTGTTACCGGAATAAGTACAGAGTTAGGGTTTACAGCTGTAAGCGCCTTCATCTGAGGGATTACATCGCCAATTTCATTATAATCACGTGTCCTCGCGTCTGAGTTTACCTCCGTGAGTCCTAATCGCGCACCGCCTTCAATCATACCCGGGTAGACTGTAAGCCCACTGCAGTCGATAACCTCTGCCCCGGAGGGAACAGACACGTTAGCACCTACATCCAGAATTTTACCATCTTGTAAGACGATGGTACCACTTTCTATCGTACCATTTGTTACTGTTTCGATCTTAGCATTTGTAAGGGCAAATGTACCCTCGGTGCCTTTAGCATTTTGTGCGTAGTTTGCTGTATATGCAAACACTAACACAATTGCCATAAGTATCTTAAATATATCTTTCATCTGTTTCAAGCTTATTCTTTAAACAAAAATTCTGTGTCTTGCATGCATCTGTCTGTGCTGTGGTCTGACTGATGAAAAGTAACATCGATCTTTTCTTCAGGGTCAGTATAGATTCTCATATCATGCGCGTCATTTTCCCTATCAAACTTAACCACACCATCTACCAGCGTATAAATAGGAATTGTGTAAATAGATAAAGGGTGATTTTTGAATATTGCTATGTCACCATCTTTACCTTCTTCGATAGAGCCAACTCTATCTTCTATACCCAATTGCTTGGCAGGATTTATTGTAATTAATGACAGGGCCAGGTCATCATTCAAACCACCATATTTTTGCGTTTTGGCTGCCTCGTGATATAAATGCCTGATAAGCTCCCCACTATCTGAGTTAATTGAGGTAACTACATTATTCTCTGTAAGAATAGTTGCGTTGTAGGCGGTAGAGTAATAAACTTCAAATTTATATGCCCACCAGTCAGAAAAAACTGAAGCCATGGCACCAAACTCTGCCAACTCAGGAGCTACTTTAAAGCCTTCATTTACATGTTGAAAGACAAGCCTGTTTACACCAAAATCTTTACATACTTGCATCAGCATGTAGATTTCGTCTGCCCGGTAAGAGTGACAGTGAATGATTATCTCTCCTTTTAATATATCAGCCAAAGTTTCCAGCCTCAAGTCATAAGCCGGAGGAGCACCTTTATAACCCTTTTTACCTTTGTTGGCATTGTACTTATCCCAGGCTTCCATATATTCCTGAGCCTCAGAAAAAGAGTTTCTAAAAACTGCCTCTACCCCCATTCTGGTTCTTGGTAGAATGTCATTACCTCCACCATGTACTCTGGTTGGGTTTTCACCCAATGCAAATTTGATGGTACGTGGTGCATCTTTCATTTTCATCACTTCCGGGTCTACCGTTCCGTATCTATGCTTAATAGTCTCGCTTTGGCCACCCACTGCGTTAGCAGAACCGTGCATAGCATGAGAAATGGTTACACCACCTGCTAATGCCCTGTAAATCGAAACATCGAGTGGGTCTATCGCGTCACCCGTCCAGACTTCTGCAGTTACAGGACTCGTAGCCTCGTTTACTGCGTCTAGTGCTATGTGAGAGTGCGCATCGATAATGCCGGGCATTACAAACAAGCCTGACGCATCAATAGTAGAGGCGCCTGAAGGTGCTTTCAGCCCTTTCCCGATTTTAGATATTTTACCATCCTTTATAAGTACATCGGTATTTTCCAACGTACCGTTAGTTACAGTGAGTACTGTCCCATTTTTGATTAACACGTCACCCTGCTCCTGTGCTTGTGTGACAAAAGCAAAGCAAGCAAGTATGATTGTGAATATATATTTTTTCATAATCAACAGATTTATTTTTTAATTCTTTGGAGTGCGTTCACCTTCTATAGGAAAACTACCGTATGATCCGGCTGTCATAGTACCTTCAAATGTGTCGCCATCAACAGTAATCGAAACACTCACATTAAGTGCATCTCCTCCAACCGCAATTGTGAAAGAAAATGACACCTGACTACCGTCTACTGTGATGTCTGATAAGGTATTGGTATCTGAAGAAAAGCTACTGGTAAGCTGACCGCTGTAATTACCAGGACCACCTTCAAATTTTACGGTTCCTGAACCATTACCCTGTGGGGTTTCAGTAGAATACGTCCAGTCACCTTTAGGGTCGACATCTTCTTCATCTCCATTTTTCTTCTTTTTGGGCTTGTTTTCGTATTCATACAGTTTCCCGTCTACGAACACCATTTTCACATTGGATTCCTTCTCAAAGTAAGGTTTATCAGATATAAAAAGGTTGGCCAATTTACCCTGATCTATGGTACCCATGGTTTTAGAAAGACCCAGCAGCTGTGCCGGTGAAGTTGTAAGTGCTGCCAGTGCAACATCTTCATTCAGGCCTTTCTCAACCAGTTTATTTATATTACTCTTGATATCACCACTTTTAGCCTCTAATGTTGAGAAACCAAATGTTATCCCTTGATCTCTGAAAAGCGCAGGTTGCTCATAGTACTTCATTATCATCTCCTCTTTACGCTTCTCTAGTCTCTCCTGCTCTTTCTCAGCCCCAGACAAAGTTTTAGGTTCAGCCTTCACAGAATCGTTAGCCACAGTATCCTTTTTTTCTTCCCACTCTGGTAAATCAAGTGATAAGAATACTTTAGCATTGGCGGCCTTAATCTTATCAGTAATGTCCCAACCTTGTTTTACTTCACCTAAAATCAGGTTGAAGCCTAGGTCATTTTTTAAAGTAAGTACGCGCTGTACATCCAGCACACTTTCTGCTTTAAATGCTACCGGAATGCTCTTATCAATAACCGGGTAGAAAGCTTCTAAAATTCTATCTGAATTTGGTCTTTCCATACCAACACCGTCCTGGTCGTATCGCTGCTTGTAAGACTTGGCATTTTCAGCGTTTCTGTACAAGTCTCTGTACTTCGCCATCACACCAATTACAGTATTAGGATACACACCAGGTGCTCCTCTCAACTGACTAAAAAGCGATACCTGATTGCTGTAAATCATTTCATCAGGGTTAGTACCGGTGAGTAAAATGGGGCCATCTGAGCCTGGAAGCATTCTGCCATCGGGTACAACATGCGCAGCTGTAAAGCCCATTTTTCTCCAATCATCAACAGATTTATCATCTGCTTTTAGAAAATCCCGGACATTTCTCTCTGGCTGTATACCAGCCAATTCATTAGGAGGATTACCCGGATCTTTTACATCTTCTCTTTCTTTGTCTTTTGGCTTTTCTACCGCAACTTGAGAAAGTCCATCAATAAAACCTGCATAGAGGTACATTGAGTCGGCTTTGATTACTTTAGCACTGGCAGGTATGGTTACTGATTTACCAACAGCTTTGATAATACCATCTTCGATCAATACAGTTCCTAAATCGATCTTTCTGCCCGGGGCCTGAATGATATTTACATTGGTAATTGCATATGTACTGGTAACCTCCGCCACCTTATCATCCTGACCGTAAATACTAAATGGAAAAACTCCCATCAGAAACAAAAGCATAAGCTTCTGACGAATAGCATTATGAAGTCTCTTCATTGATTCATTGTTTAGGTTTATAAAGCCTCGAAGATAATCAAAACGAAACCCAATGGTAAACACATAGTACATAAGCGGTAAAATCGCATTATTATACTTATTATAATTGTCTGTTTGTCTCAGTTCAAAGATTCTGCAGTTCACTACAAACATTTTACGTTTCGCAACAATAGCCTATGAAATAGCACAACTACGACCGATACTTGTATCGTATAGAAAGGTAAACAAGCTCCTGCGCAGGGCTACTCAAACGATAACAACATGAATATTACAGGTCAAAAACTCAAAATAAATCTTGCTCCGTTCCTTGTGCTTCTTCTTTTAGTTGCACAAGTGAGCTTTGCGCAAAAGACGGTGATTAAGTCTACCAAAGACGAAAAGAAAGTATTTATCACCCGTAACTCAACCAAACACAATCACTCCAAAATTGGGCTCAACAGCTTCAACATTGAGTATGAGGGCGAAATTGAAGTTACCGATGACGATAAAGACATAAAAAGCATTAGCAGTGGCGGCTATATCGAAATTAGCAAAACCAATTTTGGTAGCAAGCGAGAGGTCTTTATTGAATCGGCCGCTGGTGGTACCCTCAAAAAATCATATTATGAAGGGCGTACGAAGGTAGAATGGGAACCTGCAGGACGTAAATGGCTGGCAGAAATACTTCCCGATATAGTACGTTCAACAGGGATTGCTGCTAAAAGCCGGGTAGATAGATTTTACAGAAAAGGCGGCACCGAGGCTGTACTTGATGAGATTGAAGAGCTCGAAGGCAGCTGGGTGGTGTCTACTTACACCAAGCTGCTATTACAAAAAGACAATCTTAGCAATAGGGATCTCAAAAACATCATGGAGACTATTACTGAGGTGCTGGAAAGCGATTATTACATGGCTGAAATTCTCAAAGACAATTCACAGCGCTTTCTGTCAAATAATGAAACTGCCGAAACGTACGTTGAGGTTGTAAGCACCATAGATTCAGACTACTATGCTGCTGTCGCACTTAAAAGTGCTCTGGATCACGAGAATTTATCACCTTCAGTTCTAACCAAAATAATGGAGGCCAGTAAGAGTATAGACTCTGATTACTATCAGGCTACATTATTGAGTAAGGCTTTAGAACGTGATGATTTGGATGGTGAGCTTCTGGCAGAAGTAATAAAATCTACCCGAGATATTGGCTCTGATTATTATCAGGCGCAAATCCTAGCCAAAGCCATGGAAAATGATGAGCTCTCAGCAACATCGTTCAACTCATTGCTGGAGGCAGTATCTGATGTAAGCTCAGACTACTATATGGCTTCTGTTTTTAGCAAACTGGCAGACAATCGATTAGAAGATGAAGTTGTAGTTAAAATAGTTGACCTTGTTAATAACAAGATGTCGTCTGACTATTACGCGTCTGTGGTCCTGGCTAAACTGATGGCCGAACAAGAACTTTCGAGCCAATCGATGGGGGAAATAGCAGACGGTATAGGTAATTTAAACTCAAGCCATTATGCAAGCTCTGTCATAAAAAAGATTTCAAGTAATGATAATCTGTCTAAGGAGAACCTCTTATCTCTAATAAAAGCCATAGATAAAATTGACTCAGATTTTTACAAGTCTAGTGCGTTAGAATCTATAGCCCCAATGGTAAAAAGAAGCACCTCCGATGTGCAGGATGCATATAGGGCAGTGGCGAAAAACATAAGCTCCAATACCTATTATGGTAAAGCAATGAGAGCAATAGATTAATTTCTAAAAAGCAACTTTTCAATAACAACACACCATGGCAAACTTTACACAAATAATCGTTAGATTGAGTTTGCCATGGTTTACGCTTACAAATCATTACCTGCCATTGCTATGAGGTTTCGACTTCGCATAATCATTTGCACTTTTATTGGGGCACTATACTTTTTATACTTATTGTACAGTGAGGTGGGCTATCTGGTTTGGCAATCAGAATATTTTATTTACCTCTCAGCCAGCATCATTTTGGCCAACATTGTGGGCTTCGTGATCCACTTTGCTGATGAAAAATTAAACCAGTGGCTATCCTGGCGCACACATGCTATGAGCAGACTTTGCATGGGTATAATCAATCATCTTTTGCTTTCGCTTCTCATTATCACAGGAGGTGCCTACCTATTTTTCGGCTTTTATTTCAATGATTTTAATTTCGAAAAACTGATAGTGAGTCATAGCATTCCTATGATAAAGCTGACTATAGTAGCAGCCATAGCTTCTCTTATCTACAGCATTATCTATTTTGCATTACACTCTTATAGTCAATATGCTGTAGTACATGTTGATGCTGCCAAAAACAAAAGAAAGCAGCTCCAACTTCAGTTTGAAGCACTCAAAAGTCAGCTAAGTCCGCATTATTTATTCAATTGCCTCAACACCATTTCATCACTTGTATATAAAGACGCTGTTTTGGCTGAAGATTTTATTAGGCGGCTGGCTCAGACATATCAATACATACTCACTAATAACAAGCGAAAGTTTGTATTGCTGGAAGAAGAAGTTGAGTTTGTCAAATCTTATAATTATCTGCTTCAAGTGCGTTTTCAAAATAATCTACAATTAGAGATTAATCTGCCTCCTAATGTGATGGACAGTAAAATACCTCCTCTCACTTTACAAATGCTGGTTGAAAATGCTGTAAAACACAATGTGATTGATAAGAATAAAAAGCTAAGCATATATATTTCTGCTATTGATAATACAGACATTAGAATTACAAACACCAAGACAGAAACCCCTGCTCAGGTCAACTCTTTTCATGTCGGTTTAGAAAATATAAAACGGAGGTATGAATATTTTACCACCAAACAGATCGTAGTAGAAAACGACACCAAGTTTACGGTAAAACTACCTGTGATTAAAAACGAACAAGCCAAGTCTGCCTGATGAAAAAGATTTTCATACATAATGCATTTTTCAGAATACTGGCACCACCGGCTTATGGCATTTTAGTTTACTTACTCATTTTGCTCATCAACAATGATGTAAGTCTCATTTCAGAAACCTTTATGGGTCAGGAGGTTTACGTATGTATAGGTCTAAGTTATCTAGTGGCAGAAGCGCTAAGACTCAACGTAATTATTCACGACAATTTCTTTCCAACAGGATTCAGCTCTATAAATCGACTATTACTACAGTCAGTAACAGGTATTTTTATAACGATCACCGTTATCTCTTTGGCCATATCTGCATATTTCGAATATGTGATTCAGTATAGTATTACAGAAACTCAACTCATCGTATTTAATAGTATTTACGGTTTATCGAGCCTTCTCTTTAATCTGTTATATTTCAGCAACATCTATATGTATAAGCAAAATGTTGAGCGCCTCAACAATGAGCGTGTACTTACTGAAAGTTTAGAGGCCGAACTGGCCCAGTTTAAAAATGAAATTAATCCTATGCTTTTGTATGATGCTTTAGAAAGCCTGATTACGCTTGTACATAAAAACACTGAAGAAGCTGAGGATTATATCGATAACTTATCAGCAATTTACAGACACATTTTGAGCCACAGGCATATAGAACTTTCATCTCTAAAAGATGAACTGAAGGCTGTGAAACATTTGATATTTCTACTTAACTATAAACACGACAACAACATAGAGGTAATCAATGAGCTTAGTGACCCCATCCTTTCGGAGGTTCCACTTGTGCCAGGCACTTTACCTATGCTTATTGAGCATATCGTGCGCACGACCATCATAACCAAGCACACGCCTTTGATTATTAAAATTTATGCAGAAAAAGAAGATAATTATATCGTGATTCAAAGTAAACTCAACGATCGACTTACAGCAGATGACAATGGAAAGAGAATTTTTGAAAACCTTCAGCAATCGTACAGCTATTATACCGAAAGGCCCATGGTAAAAGTAAAGGCTTATGATTATAACTATTTTAAAATACCTTTGATGGAACTCAAAGAAGAAGTGGCTTAATATGATGAAGGTTTTGATTGTTGAGGACGAGATTCCTGCGGCTGAAAAGTTGGAGCGCTATTTACACAGATATGATACTGGTATCGAAGTAGTGGCTAAAACCCAATCTGTAGAGGAGTCTACTAATTGGTTAGAAAAGCACCAATTTCACATCGATCTCATATTTATGGACATCCAACTTACTGATGGTAAGAGTTTTGAGATTTTTGAGTCAGTAAAAATTAAAACCCCTATCATTTTTATTACGGCATATGATGAATTTGCTATAGATGCTTTTAAAGTAAACAGTATCGATTACTTGCTCAAGCCCATTACATATGACGATTTATCGCATTCACTCAATAAATTTAAACAGCTCAAAGAAAGCCTTTCTGATAATGATAACAATGCTACGCTTAACCAATTGCAAAGTGCGTTGAGCCAGCTCAAGCAAAAAACTTATAAAACCCGGTTTATGGTGAAACTGGGTGAGCATATTAAATCTGTAACCACCCAAAATATTGAGTTTTTCTATGCTGAGGGAAGGTCTGTTTATTTGTACAACTCAGACAATCGCAAGTTTATAATTGATTACAAGCTTGAAGAATTAAATGATTTACTTGACCCTGCCATGTTTTACAGAGTCAACCGTTCTTTCATAGTTAATATTGAAGGTATTCAGGATGTGATTGTTTACTCTAACAGCCGATTAAAAATCATTCCCCGACTTGATTTTGACAAGGAAATCATTGTAAGCCGCGATAAGGTCGCCCCTTTCAAGGAGTGGTTGAGTGGTGCTTGATCAATGATGGATAAATAGGCCTAGTTATTAGTTAAAAGGTCCCTCCACAAGGTCGGGATGA
>NZ_SMMD01000884.1 GCF_009711475.1 Fulvivirga aurantia | reverse complement strand
AAATGGTTTGCTCAGTCCAACCGTTAGCAAGCCTATCCAGTATAAATTCGATAGAAATACGTGTATTTTTAATAACAGGCTTACCTAATAATACCTCTTTGTTGGATGTTATATGTTCTTGCCATTTCATAAATCAATAATACGAAAAATGGTTAAATCGTTCAATATTGCTCTATTTTAATATCACCACCTGAACTCATCACCACCATCGGTATAGCGAGGATCATCGATGTAGCGCTCTTTTTCCATTTTAGAAACTTCGAGTGTGTAAAAATCAAATTCCTCTACCACCTTTCCTGTGATTGTATAAATACCTTTACCTCTAAATGGGTATTGAGCTGCAGACTGTGGAAAATGGACGGTATCAATAAAATGCCCCTCCATATCGAGAAATGTACCGAAATTCATACGCTGTCCTTTTGAAGTGCCTGTGTTTTTTATGGCTACCAGATATCCCATAATAGCTATTTCTTTTCCGTTATAATGACAAAGATCTTTGGCCAACAACGTGCTTTTAAGGTCTCCATTAAGAAGTACAAACGGGCTGTTAAGTGGAAAGCCAATAAGCTCCATTTCATCAAAAGCATCTTCTAGTAGGTTGTAAGACAATTGGGGGATGTCAAACTTCTTGTATTGCACCTCAAAGAGTGAAGGTTCCGGACGTGTTTTTTTGGCCTTACCCAGCATAAAGTGAGCCTTCCATAGCAGTTCTTTTTTATTAACTCCTGTAAAACGAAAGCCTCCAACCCTAATTAATAATGTCAATTGCTCTAAAGACACTTCTACACGCTTTACAAAGTCTTCTAAATCTTCAAATGGCCCATTTTGTGATTTTTCTTGCACAAATCGCTGGACTATACGTTCTTCTACATCTTTGACCAGACAAAAACCCAGGTATATTTCCTCCCCATATATCTGTGTATCAGCGGTACTTTTATTGACACAAGGTGGATGTATTTTTGCTCCATGCATGCGAGCCTCGTGCACATAAATTTCTGTGCGGTAAAAGCCACCAAAATTATTGATAGTGGCCACCATATATTCCAGTGGGTAATAGGCCTTTAGAAACAAGCTTTGAAAGCTTTCTACCGCATAAGAAGCCGAGTGTCCTTTAGAAAAGGCATACCCGGCAAAGCTTTCTATTTGTCGCCAGATTTCACTACTTAAGGCTTGTGTATAACCTTTTTTCTGGCAGTTTGAGAAATACTTATTCTTTACTTTGTGAAACTCCTCTCGCGACCTATACTTACCAGACATACCCCTTCGCAAAACATCAGCTTCGGCTAATGTAAGGCCTGCAAAATAGTGAGCTACTTTAATCACATCTTCCTGATAGACCATTACTCCAAAAGTATCAGGCATAATCTCCAGCATTGTAGGGTGAGCCTCTTTACGCTTTTCTAGGTGTCTGAAACGCAAAATATATTCTCTCATCATGCCCGACTTTGCCACACCGGGCCGAATGATCGAGCTTGCTGCAACAAGCCCCAGGTAATCATCTGCACGTAACTTGCGTAAGAGCATGCGCATGGCTGGTGACTCTACATAAAAGCACCCGATAGCCTGAGCCTCTCGTAACATTTCTTTAATACGCGGATCCTTTTTGAGGAATTTCATATCATGGATATCAAAAACCGGGTCGTCAGGCTGATTTTTAGGTATGATCTCAAGTGTTTCTTTAATCTTACCCAGCCCTCTCTGGCTCAGTATATCAAACTTATAAAGGCCTATATCTTCTGCTACCACCATATCGAAATGAGTAGTTGGGTATCCTTTGGGTGGCATTTCTGTAGCTGTGTAATAGTGGATGGGTTTTTCTGAAATAAGAATACCACCAGCATGTACTGTCATGTGACTCGGGAAGTTTTCTATTAGTTTGCCATACTTAAGCACAAGTGCTCCGTATTCATCATTGCCTTTTCTCCCTTCACTCAGGGCATCTATCTCGTGTGGTGGCAGGCCAAATACTTTGCCCAACTCTCTTACTACTGCCCGATATTTAAATGTGCTGTAGGCAGCCAGTAAAGCCACATTATCGAATCGCTCAAAAATGTATCTGGTAATATCCTCACGGTCTCGCCATGAAAAATCCATGTCAAAGTCTGGCGGATTTTCTCTGTAGAGGTTTATAAAACGCTCAAAATACAAATCCAGCTCAATGGGATCTACATCTGTAATACGCAGTAAATAGGCTACAATACTATTGGCTCCACTCCCTCGTCCTACATAAAAATAGCCTTTCTTACGCGCATAATTTATTATGTCCCAGTTGATTAAGAAATATGAGATAAAGCCTTTTTGCCTGATAATATCCAACTCCATTTCCAGTCGTTTAATGATATCTTCAGAGGCCTCTCCGTAGCGATAGGCTAGTCCATCGAAGGCTAGCTTGCGCAGTAGCTGGTAATCTTCCTCTGCTGAGGTGGTGTAGTTTTTCTGATTTTTGTGAGTTTCTTTACTAAAGTCAAAAGTAAACTTACAGTGCGAAAGAAGCCTTTCTGTATTGTCAATGATTGTGGGGTAGGCTTTGTAAGTGTCTATCAGAGTTTCTTTGTCCAGCATTTTATGAGAGGCACAGCCTTCCTCTGATTTTGGTAGCTTACTGAGCAGGGTGTTGTTATCTATGGCGCGCAATAATCGGTGTGCATTGAAATCACGCTTAGATCGAAAGGTAACTGTCTGGAGTACAACAAGCTTATCTTGCCTCTTTTCCCATTGAGAAAAGCGTAGTCTGTTAAGGTCTGAAGGTGCTACTCCCAGGTATTCATTGTTGCCAAGGTTGGCTTCCTGATAATTTTTGAAAGGATAAATAACATAGGCATTTTTAAAAGCCGGTGCCCGATCAGGTATTTGGAGTTTGTTGTGAAGGTGGTAAGAAAGGTAATCGTTAAGTTCTTTAAAACCTTCGTTGTTTTTGGCTAGTGCTATAAACAATTGCTGAGCGCCATTTCTAAAATCTATACCAAGTACAGGCTTTATCTCGGTTTTGGTGGCCAGCCTTACAAAATCAAGACTTGCCGATGTGCTATTAATATCTGTAAGTGCCAGTGTATCAATATTACTACGCATAGCCTCTTCCAGCAATTCTTTTTGGGGAATTGTGCCGTACTTATAACTAAACCATGAGTGCGTGTTGATGTACAATTGACTATTAGTTTTGAGCTTTGAGTTTCTAGCTTATAGCTTTTTCATGAAGCTCATCAGCATTTTTTGTTCTTCATCAATCATTTGCTTTAGCATATCTAATGTTGAATTAGAAAGATCAATACGTTCAGCAATCAAGAGTTGAGTTTCAAGCTCAAAACATGAGCCTAAGGCTATTTGAATGAAATATTTATGCTCTTTTGCACTCCCTCTACTACTACCTTCCGAAATATTAGAAGGAATTGAAATAGCAGCTCTGTTCATTTGACTTGCCAGCCCGAACCTTTCTTCCGAAGGAAAGTTTTTAGTCAATTTGTAGACTTCAGCCACTATATCCATCCCTTGTTGCCAGATTTTCAGTTTCTTAAAATTCTTCATATTCAATTAGTCAATGTCTTTACTCAAAACTCGTAACTCGTAATTCATAGCTCTTAAGCTCGCCTATTTGCCAGTAATGGTGGTGGCTCTCCTTTGAAGGGGTTGAACCTGCTGATGGTGCGGGCACCCATACCAGCCGCGCGCATTACAATTCTGTCGCCATGTTTATCTCTGATGAAATCCATAGCATGGTAGAGGTTGATCATCTCGGTGGCATCTTCAAATAAATTGATCTGATAGCCACCATTTACTAAGTGGCTAAACCGCACTCCAATGAGCCTGACAAGTAATCTTTTATTATAAAGCCTTTCAAACAACTCCAAGACCTTGGGGATAAGTATATGATCTGCAGAGGTGTATGGGAGACGGTTTTGTAAAGTGTAAGTATTGAAATCGGAGTAACGCACCTTTACAGTCACACAAGCGGTGAGCTTCTCTCCTCTTGGCAATTGAAAAGCGAGATTCTCTGCCATAGCCAACATGATGCCTTTGAGTTTTTCGACATCAGTCGTGTCTTTGTCAAAAGTACGCTCTGTAGATATCGACTTACGCTCAGAGTAAGGCTCGACCGGTGAGTCGTCAATACCATTGGCCTTGCGCCAGATCGTAACACCATTTTTGCCCAGCACTTTTTCCATAAGTTCTACAGGCATCTCCTGAATGGTTTTTACATGTTTTATACCCAGACTGCAAAGTGTTTGATAGGTCTTATCTCCTATCATGGGTATTTTCTTTACAGATAAGGGTGCCAGAAAAAGCTTCTCTGTACCGTAGTCTACTTTTATTTGATTGTCTGGCTTTGCTTCGCCTGTGGCTACTTTAGAAACGGTTTTATTGCCTGATAAACCAAAGGAAATAGGCAAGCCGGTTTCTTTAGTGATCTTTTTGCGTAGTTCGCTTGCCATTTTATAACTACTAAAAAAGCGGTCCATACCTGATAAGTCGGCATAAAACTCATCGATAGAGGTTTTTTCATATAAAGGCACCGTCTCTTTTACAATTTCAGTTACCTCTTCTGATTTTTTGGTATAAGTGGCCGAGTTGCCTTTTATCTGTATAGCTTCCGGACAAAGCTGTTTGGCCATTTTCATTGGCATAGCCGAGTGTACACCAAATTTTCGGGCCTCATAGCTACATGAAGCCACCACCCCTCTGTCTGTAACACCACCAATAAGTATGGGCTTCCCCATGAGCCTGCTATCGTACAACCGCTCACAGGAAACAAAAAAGGTATCTAAATCAAGATGTAATATGGAGCGTTCGTTCATATTACAAAATTACTAATAATTTTAGTAATTAATAAATATATTAGTAATTGAGATTGAGAGAAATTTAGACCTGAGTGCCGTGAGCATTTATAATTCTATCAATCTCACTTCTTGCATGTTTGGCAATTTTCTTCTGTGCATTTCGAGAAGTTTCAGAGGTGGTGTCAAGGTCACCTAAAATAATAATATTCTCATCATTTAGAGCATTAGCAGGACCCGTATAGTTAAATGAACCGGCAATAACCACCTCATCATCAAGTACCATAAGTTTATGGTGTAATTTACCAACACCATTAGATTTAGAAACTGCATAGAGTTTAGCCCCCGCTTCTTTGAGGTCATGTGTTGCAGCCCATTTGTTTGCACCCTGAACTTTATCAAAAACTCCGGTAATAGGCATGCCAAACTTCAACAGTTTTAACATTGTATCATCAATTCCAGAACTTTTAGAAAAAGTGAAAATGGCAAAATCAATTCGTTTACTGGCTTTTAACATTTGCTTCATAATCTCCATTTCAGGATTGTGATCAGGGGCAAAAAGTATTCTTATTGGCAAATTAGACACTTTTACATCGCTCGGTGCCTTGTCATGTCCTTCGTTTAGTTTACCAAAATGCCCCTGCCTTATTTCTTTAAATTCGTTGTTAAAAATTTTGGCCACTTTTTTATCATGCACAATTACCACATGATTTAAGTTTTTATGGGTGCCCGTAGGTGTGAAGTTGGTCGACCCTGTGAGAATGGAGCTACTATCTCTTATAATGAACTTCTGATGAAAAATATTGGTATTGAAATCTGACTTAATGTCTATATTAGACCTGAGTATAGCTAAATGAATCAGCCTATTCTCCTCATGAGTTCCACCAGAAAGCCAGGGATCTTCTCTTGCCCTGGTTACTCTCAGGTAATCGTGCTCAGTTACAATCCTCATCCTCAGCTTTCTTTTTCTGGCTCTAATCAATGCCTCGGCAATTGGCTTACTTTCTAACTCTTGCACGGCAATATCTAACCTGGATTTTGCTCCATCAATAAAATTTACGATCACCTGTTCCAGGTTGTCATCTGCGCCTACACTGTGCGGGCCACAGTAGAACTCTACATTACCAACTTTGATTGCCATAGCTACTTTGGTTTTACAACAATCAAATTAATAGTTCCTAAAGAGCACTATCAATACCCAAGGTTGGGTATTTTGCATATACACAAAAAAAAATCCCGAAGAACACGTCTCCGGGATTTCAGGTCAAAAAAACTCAACAACAAGTATTATCTCCAGGCTACCACCTCATAGTATCTTGTAGGGCTGTAGCTGTCTAAATGATCGTGTACCGCATAATCTAACACCAACTCTCTTCCATCTATAAAACCGCTTCCTTCTATGTGAAAGCCATCAACATCCTGCTCTGGTATATAAATATCATACCCGCTCACTTCAGCAACTACCTCAATACCAACACCATAAAAGTTTCTTATAAAAATAGTATGTGGGTATCTGGCTGATTTCACTATATTGAAACTATATTCTGAATAAGAGCCAGATGTTTTGTCGTATTCTTCTACATCATAATAGCCAACAAAAAAGTTTCTACTATCATGTAAAGGAATTGGCTCCTCAACTACAGTAACTTCACACGACATAAGTATGAGAAATAAGAATGGCGCTATTGGTATTAATTTTTTCATCTTGCTGTTTCGTTTGTTGATATCAGGGTAAAAACAATTATAAGGCCAAACTCGAAATGAACTCATATATCACTAAATATCAGTTAGTTATAAATAATGAAAGAATCAAAACTCACTATCAATCAAGGCTTTTACTTTCCTGTCACTTTCAGAATATTCGGAGGGTTACTACCATTCTTTAGTATTTTTTTCATTGTAAACACAAACTACATTATGGCTGCTCTGGCAGTAGCCATGGCTTATCTTTTGTTGACAACTCGCTATGAAATCAGTTTCGATTTCCTAAGCAAGCATTACAAAGAACAACTTAGAATATTTGGTTTTAAAAGAGGTGAAAGCAAACCGTTTAAGCACATAGATCGCGCGATTATTACAGAATCAAGTAAAACTAAGACCTATAACTCAAGAGGGTCTAGTAGTACAATCAGGTATACAAGTCACCATTTATTTCTGGTTGTTGATGGTGAAAAAATTGAACTTCTCGAGTCAGAGAAAGAGAAGAAGATAAAAAAGCTACACGCTCAACTAAAATCACATATTGGAGAAGTGCCAACAGTAAATGCATAAGTATAGAATTCCAGCCAATGGACTAATGCTCCCAATCAACACAATTTGCTGCCGCTGAAAAAAGAACGGTAGTCGGTACAAACATTTATTTGAAGCCTTGCGTTTGATTTGCAATTAAAGCATGGCCTCCCGGCTATTATGATATGTTAAAGAACTTATTATTTACCGCACTTTTATTATTACTCATCACTTCTACATCATGGTCTCAGCGCCCTGGAGGATACGGAAAATCACCTGGAATTACCGGCAAAATTTCCGGTCAGCTAGTTGACTCAAATACGCAAGAACCTCTGCCCTATGCTTCTGTGGTGGTGACTAAAGAAGAAAAACAAATTAACGGTACAATTACTCAGGATGATGGTTCATTTAAGATCACCAACATTCCTATAGGGAAATACACGGTTTTGATCTCATTTGTGGGGTACGAAACAATAAGCAGATCGGTAGAGCTCACGCCAAAAAATCCTGATGTCAATCTTGAAAGAATAGAGCTTACTGGTGGCTCCCAACAGCTTGACGAAGTAGTAATTGCAGGAGAAAGAGACCTTATAGAAAACAAGATTGACAAAATCGTATACAATGCTCAGGATGATGTGGCCAATGCAGGTGGAGACGCTTCAGATGTATTGCGAAGAGCACCATTACTCAATGTAGACCTCGAAGGAAATGTATCATTACGTGGCAGCCAAAATGTACAGATACTAATCAATGGCAAGCCTTCATCAATGTTTGCCGGTAACCCAGGCGATGCGCTAAAATCAATTCCTTCGGACAATATCAAAAGTGTTGAAGTAATTACCACGCCTTCAGCTAAATATGATGGAGAAGGTACGGCAGGTATTATTAATATCATTACAAAAAAGTCTACTCCGGAAGGCTTTGCAGGCAGTATCGATGCTTCAGTAGGCAATTTATCTAACAGAGGAGTGCTTAACCTCAATGCAGGCAAAGGTCGATTGGGATTCAATTCCAGTGCTAGCGCTTATTATTCTCCAAATCGTGAGGGATCTTTTAGCTTATACCGTGAGGATATTATAAACGGTCAGAGTCGAATTCTTCAGGAAGATGGACCTAACATCTCTAATCGCTTGGGGTTCTTTGGTTCGGCCAGTGCTTTTTACGATTTTAATGCTTTTCATAGCTTAAGCACCGCTTTCAGGTTAAGAGGCTTTAGTTCAGATAGGGAGAATAATGTAGACGGATCTTTCATAGACCCAATCAATGACATTTCTCAGCGCTATGAACGTATCAATGACACGGAAAATCTATTTAGCGGCTATGAATGGTCTCTGGATTACATTTACAAATTTCCGGGTAACGAAGGACAGGAATTAGCTGTGAGTTATAAAATTGATGGCAACGTTCAGGATCAGCGTTTTCTTGTAACACAAAGTGATCAGGAAGGTAATGATGCTTCTTTATTTCAAAATGAGAAAAACGAGAATGATGGTGATAATCGAGAAAACACCATTCAAATAGATTATACGCACCCTTTCAATGATAATTTTAAACTGGAATCTGGCTTTAAAACCATACTTAGAGATGTAAAAAGTGATTTTAGGTATGATACACTTTACAGACAGACCAACGAATATGTAGTGGATCCAACCCGTACAGATATTTTTGACTATAACCAGGATGTCCTGGCCGGGTATGTATCCTCAAACATTAAACTTGGCGACAAATATGGCTTAGTAGCTGGTGTCCGTTACGAGCGCACAGAAATAGATGGTGATTTTCAGGTACAGGAAAGTCCATTTAGCAACAGCTATGAAAACTGGCTGCCTTCAGTTATCCTCAGTAGAAAAATAGGCAAATTTAATACGCTGAAAGGTAGTTACTCCAGAAGGATACAACGCCCAAGCTTAAGGGTAATCAATCCTTATGTGCAGCTCAACAATAACAGAAATATAAGTTTTGGTAACCCTGCTCTGGAGCCTGAGCTTACCGACCAGTATGAGTTAAGCTACGGCACGTTCGTTAAGTCTTTTTCTCTAAACACGACACTATTCTACATGCGCACCACGGGAGTGATAGAAAGTTTTTTAGACGTTAATAATGAAGGTCTTTCTACTACTACCTTTAGAAATATAGGTCAAAATGACTCTTATGGTGTAAACTTTTATTCGTCTGTGAAATTTTTAAAAATAGTGACGCTGCGAGGTGGGCTTAATGTATATACATACAATAGCGAAGGTGTAGTAGACGGACAAAAGCTCTCTCGAGATGCTGTAGTTTGGGACGGAAACTTAAATGGTAGTGTGAAATTTGAAAATGACTGGATAATTGACCTCTTTGGCTTTTACAGAGCCCCACGACAAACATTACAAGGCACCAACCCTTCATTTTCTATCTTCGTGATGGGTGTAAAGAAAGAGTTTAGTGAGAAATTTAGCTTAGGCGTACGTATTGTAGAGCCGTTTTTCGCCAATAAGAGTTTTGGTAGTGAGCTTAAGGGAGAAAACTTCATTCAAACTTCTGAAACAGAAATACCTTTCCGCTCATTTGGCATCAACCTATCTTACAAGTTTGGTAAGCTAGATTTTAAACAACGCACCAGAAGAAGCAAAATCAACAACCAGGATCAGGAAGATGGTGGTGACGGACAAAACCAGTTTTAATTAGATTTTGCCAAACAGCTTATCGTTGAGGTAAAAATCGCCTGTTTCTTCTACAAAAATCTTTATTTTAGAAAGCCTCTGCTTCTCTTTATTTTCTAAATAAATGAAGAAAGCATGAGGTTTTGTACGATCTTTTATATCATCAGCAAATCCTAAATCAAGGGCTAAGGTTTCTAGATTTTTGAGACGCTTACTTCTTATAAGAGCTCCGTCACTACTGGTAACTCGTACTCTAAAAGCCTCATCGGGAGGATTGATAAATTTAAGGTTAACTCTTACGTAAGGAAGTAAATCTGCAGAGTAGGTAGTTCTTTTCTCGAGGTCAACTTTATTCTGAGATGGTGGTGGCTTTTTTTCGAACTGGTAGTCTAACTCAAATTCGAAATCATCTTGTGCCATATAAGGCACATCTTGTGCCGATAGCTGAAAAGAAAAGAGAACACCCAGAATTAGAATTAGAAATCGCATAACTTGAATATACCAATTACTTATGAGAACAACATAAGCCCTGTGTATTGATACGACTGTTTAAGTCTGGGTATTCTGTAAATTAGTTTCTATTTAAAGTCATTAACTGCTTCGCTAAGGTCGTAAACCGGCTTTTCGATAGAAGCAGCTAAAATACTGGCTCCGGCTGCAGAGCGATAGCCACCTGCACAATGTACCATCACAGGCTTATCTGTGGGCACTTCACTTGCTCGTTCTCTTAGCTCAGGTAACGGAATATTGATGGCACTATCAAAAAACTTCCCATCAGCCACCTCAGATTCATTTCTAATGTCCACAATTGTGTATTCCTCCGGGTGTTGTTTAAAATGGTCAAGATCAAATTGATCACTTGTCTTTTCTGCTGAACCATTAGCAATTAACCCTTCAATTATATTTATTTCATAGCCAATTTTAGCTGTTCTATGAATGGCACTTTTTACTTCTGATTCATCACTACCCACCAAATAATATTGCTCATCCGGTCCTACAATTGACCCTAACCATGTTTCGAATTTACTGGTGTCGCTGGCCTTCTGTATGTTGATAGCTCCTGCGTAATGACCTTTTTTAAACGTCTCCTGGTCACGCACATCTATAATAACCTTATTTCTATCCGGAACTTCATCTGAAATATTTACCTGGTCAACGCTTTCAGTCAATTCAGCAGCTCCCTTTCTATTCAATTCCACTTCATATGGAAAGTATTTTGGAATAAAACTCTGGCCTTCGAGGTAACTTTTCACAAACTCCTCTTTACCAGCAATCTGAAACGCCCAGTTTTCTTTCTTTTCCCTGCCAATTGAGCTGTATAAGTCGTCACTCATATTTTTGCCACAAAGTGAACCGGCTCCATGTGCCGGATATACCGTTACGTTCTCTTCTATTTCTTTGAATACGTTATTTACGGTATCATACATCATCTCAGCAAGCTCTTCCTTACTAACCTGTATATTACCAGCACCTTCTCTTAAATCAGGTCGGCCAACATCACCTACGAACAAGGCATCACCGGTAAATACGGCCTTCTCATTGCCTGATTCATCATACACCAGGTATGAATTATGATCAGGAGAATGGCCTGGTGTAAATAAGGCCTTTATAATTGAAGCGCCAATCTGTACCGTATCATTATGCTCTAAAGGTTCATACTCGTAGCTCACACCAACCTTAGGATTGATATAGATCTTAGCACCATATCTCTTTTGAAATTCTAGATGGCTACTTGCAAAATCGGCATGAGGATGTGTTTCAAAAACAGCCACAATCTCTGCATTATGTTTTTCTGCAAAATCTATATAAGGCTGTGGATCCCTTCCCGGGTCTACTAAAGCTACTTTGCCTTCACTTTCTATGACGTATGAACCATGAGCCAACGCCTTATCATATATCTGTTCTATTATCATAACCTTTTTATTTTCAAATGTAGGGAGCCTATTGCTAAAAGATTGTAACATATGTTACACTACATCAGTAGTTCTTTCACAATCATAAAAGCACCCATTACTAATACGAAATACCCAAATGCTTTTTTAAGTTTTGATCCATCAATTTTATGCGCCAGCGCTGTACCTATAAAAATTCCCAACACAGCTATAGCAGAAAATATTGTGAGGAAAACCCAGTTGATTGGTTCTCCTGCCTGTATATCACCAATAAAACCTATCAAAGACTTGGTAGCAATTATTAATAATGATGTTCCGATTGCAGTTTTCATTGGCAGCTTAGCAAACAAAACTAACGCAGGTATAATGAGAAAACCACCTCCTGCACCTACCATACCTGTAAGTGCACCAACGACCACTCCTTCAAGAATGATCATCGGGTAGTTAAACTTTGGACTTGAATCACTTTCAGCAGCTCCCCCGTTTTCTTTTCTGTTATTTCTAATCATAGAAATGGAAGCAAATACCATAAGCGCTGCGAAGATCAAAAGAATGCCTGTATCTTTTGTGAGTGTAAAAGTGCCAACTGAGAACCAAAGATCGGGCAATGAAGGCACCAAATAGCGCCTGGTCAGATACACTGCAATAAATGCCGGTATGGTGAACACAATGCCCGTGCGATAGCTCACTAACCCTTTTCTTGCATAATTAATGCCTCCTACTAATGCTGTAAAGCCAACTATAAAAAGAGAATAAGCGGTGGCCAAAATAGGCTCAACAGCCAGTAAATAAACGAGCACCGGAACAGTAAGGATAGAACCACCCCCACCTATTAGACCTAATGATATGCCGATGGCAGCAGCTCCTATATATCCAAATATTTCTAAGACAGACATTGATTATGTGTAATGCTTTATAGTTATGTTAGTTTATTTATTTAATGTGGGAGTTTATGTTTGATCATACCATAAATAAATGTACCCAATATGGCACCCGCAATCACAATTAGAATTGATGCATATCCTGCGCCAGCCAGTACGTACATCGGGCCCGGACAAGCACCGGCAAGAGCCCAGCCTAACCCAAAAATGACGCCTCCATATAAAGATTTTCTCACTTGTAATGTTTTAGGTTTTAGCTGCATTTCTTCACCTCTCAAAGGTTTAAGGTTTTTCCTTTTGATAATCTGAACACCTAAAATACCTAAAACTAAGGCTGATCCAATAATTCCATACATATGAAATGAGCCAAACTCAAACATCTCAAAAATTCTAAACCAAGATGCCGCCTCTGACTTATACATCACGACACCAAAAAACACTCCGATAATTATATATACTAATGCTCTCATATTCTTAAAAAATTATTGGGTATAGTAGGTGAATCATAATAAGACCACCAATGAAAAATCCGATTACAGCGATTAAAGAAGCCAACTGCAGATTGCTCAGACCAGATATGGCATGACCAGATGTACAGCCTCCGGCATAACGAGCCCCAAAGCCTACCATCAAACCACCTGCGATCAGAATGAACAAATTTCTTGGGTTGGCCAAGGCAGACCATGAAAAAAGCTCATCAGGTAGATAGCTGGTATCAGAACTATTGATATTGTAGTTTTTCAGTGTTTTCACAACATCCTCATCGATGGCTATTCCTGGGTTTGCTAGAAACTCTGAAGCCAGGTATCCACCAATGGCAGATCCTAACACAACCAATAGATTCCATCGTTGTGCCTTCCAATTAAATTGAAAAAAATCAGACATCTTCCCTGCTCCACCTATTGCGCAGGCTGTCCTTAAGTTAGACGACATACCAAATTGCTTACCAACAAAAAGTAAGATAAACATGGTTAGCGCAATCAACGGCCCTGCCACATACCATGGCCAGGGTTGACTTATAAAATTGATGAATTGTTCCATTCTTCCTTCTTCCTCTTTTTAAATTCGATTACAAATCTAAGTGAGGTTAGAATGAGGAATTGTAACATTTGTTACAGAGGAGATATGAGTTAAGAAAAAAGTCAGCCTACACCGATACAAAGTAGTGACTCTTTACTAAGCCTTTAAGGATTAGTAAGTAGA